>NZ_AJVB01000122.1:0-9233 GCF_000278445.1 Rhodococcus sp. R1101 | reverse complement strand
AGTGCGGTAGCCCTGCGCCGAGTCGGAGGGCACGCCGTAGGTGGACGAGTCCATGATCATGTTCTCGAACCGGTCGCCGATGATGTAGACGCCGTTCGGGGTGGGCGTGGAGTCCTTGCCGAAGGACGTCGCCATCGTGATGACGTCGACGCCGTTTCGGGTGACGGTGACCTGCTTGGTCGCGTCGTCGGCGGTGATGATCACCGCATCGCCGATGGTGAAGGACGAATGGACGTCGGACTGGCCGAAGAGACCGTCGCCGAGATCCTTGCCGTAGACGTTCACGTCGACGGTGACGGTGGTGCCGGGAGTCCAGTAGTTCTCCGGGCGCCACCGCACCTCACGGTTGTTGACCCAGTAGAAGGCGCCCTCGACCGGAGGGTTCGTGGTGACTGTGACGGCCGATTCGGCCGCGAGCCGGTCCGGGATGTTCTCGTCGAACTGCACGGCGATCGGCTGACCGATGCCCACGATCGAGCCCTCACCGGGCAGCACGTAGGGCTGGGTGAGATTCGCGGGCGACGACGTGGTGAACGCCGCGGTCGAGGTGGTCGCGCCGCCGAGTCCGTACGCGACGGTCTCGAGGGTGTAGGAGCGGTTGTAACCGAGGGGTTCGGTGTTCACCCAGGTCAGTCCGTCGGCGGCGAGTTCGCCCTGCACCGGCTCCCCCGCCGGGTCGAGCAGGGTCACCGAGTCGAGCTTGCCGTTGACGACCGAGACGGTCACCGGATCGATCGGCGAGAAGCCGACCGAGCCGTCGGCCACACTCGACGACACCGTCGGCTTGATGAGCGCGGCCACGGGATTGGAGTCGATCGGCACCTCCTCGGCACCCGAACCCGTACCGCCCGCACATCCGGTGACAAACACCACAACGCCGACGACGACCACTCCGAGGATCCCTCGCACCCGACGCCCGCGGGGGTTCCGCGCACTCGATTCCGCCACTGTCATACTCCGATCCCGCCTCCCCCAAGGCACCGAAAACGCACGTCACAACACCGAACACGATGATGCCAGCCTCTGATGCGGCCGGCCCGACGCGACTCCCCCGTACGTCGGTAACGTTCGCATGACAATCGCTCCGACCACCCGAGCCGTTACGGCGACGACCGTACCGAAAACATTCTGACCAGGCGATTTGGTACGTCGCGAGACGGTGTGTAATGTTCTCTTCGTTGCTGGGACGGCATCCTGGGAACAGATCGTCCAGCGCCATTAGCTCAATTGGCAGAGCAGCTGACTCTTAATCAGCGGGTTCGGGGTTCGAGTCCCTGATGGCGCACAACACGAAGGCCGGGCACCCAGTGTCCGGCCTTCGTTCTGGCGGTCACACCGTACCCTCTCGCCGAGACGACGACCGGGATACACACGCCACGCGCCATTAGCTCAATTGGCAGAGCAGCTGACTCTTAATCAGCGGGTTCGGGGTTCGAGTCCCTGATGGCGCACAACACGAAGGCCGGATACCGGAAACGGTATCCGGCCTTCGTCGTTCGCGACCGGTGACGCCGCCGCACGGCACTGTCCCCCGCACTCGATGGCACTGATTCCCCGGAACGAAGAACACCCACGCCGAGTCGACGTAGGTGTTCTTCGAAGCGGTGAGCGCGAAGGTCAGCGCAGGATCCTGCGCAGCACCAGCAATCCGACGACCGTGCCGGCCGCGATCGCCGCGTACTTCTTCACCTGCGGCTGGTTCACCTTTGCCAGGAGGGTCTGCTTCGTGCTCGCCACCAGATTCTTCGGGTTGGCGCGGACGCTCAGTTCGTCGAGTGTGCTCGCGAGCTGATTGCGGGCCTTCTCGATCTCCCGCTCGATGTCCTCGGTGTCCCTAGCCACGTGTCCTCCAGAAGGTCGCTGCAGTGTGCTGCGACCACGGTAATGGACGCGCGCCGGGAATGGCTGCACGGTCCACTACTGTCGCCCTCATGACGGAGAACAGCAGACTCACGCCCGGCGATCCCGCCCCCGATTTCACCCTCCCCGACGCCGACGGCAACGAGGTGTCGCTGTCGGACCATCGCGGCCGCAAGGTCGTCGTGTACTTCTATCCCGCCGCGAGCACCCCGGGATGCACGAAGCAGGCGTGCGACTTCCGCGACAACCTCGCCGAACTGAACGAGGCGGGCCTCGACGTGATCGGCATCTCACCCGACAAGCCGGCCAAGCTCGCGAAGTTCCGCGACGCCGAACAGCTGACCTTCCCGCTGCTGTCGGATCCCGAGAAGACCACCCTCCGGGCGTGGGGTGCCTTCGGCGAGAAGAAGATGTACGGCAAGACCGTCACCGGCGTCATCCGGTCGACCTTCCTCGTCGACGAGGACGGGAAGATCGAGGTCGCGCAGTACAACGTCCGCGCGACCGGGCACGTGGCGAAGCTGCGCCGCGACCTGTCGGTCTGATCGGTCCGGCCGTTACTGCGGTGCCAGCGAGGTCAGCAACAGCGCTTCGGCGACGGCGAGATTCTCGATCTCGGTGGGGTCGACACTCTCGTTCGGCGCGTGGATGACGCAGCGCGGTTCCTCGACGCCGATCAGGGCGATCTCGGCCTGCGGCACGGCGCGTTGCAGCGCGGTGCACAGCGGGATCGAGCCGCCCTGCCCGGCAGTCCCGACCTCCCGGCCGTAGGCGGTTTCGAGCGCGGTTCGCAGCGCGGCGTAACCGGGCCCGTCCGTCGGCGCACGGAAGGGTTCGCCGAGGACGTCGCGGTCGATGCGCAGATGCGCTCCCCACGGCACGTGGGCCTCGAGATGGGCGACGAGCGCGTCCTGGGCGGTGCGGGCGTCGATGCCCGGCGGCACGCGCAGGTTCAGGCGCGCGGACGCCCGCGGCACGACCGCCGCGGCCGAGCCGACGACGGGCGGGGCGTCGATCCCGAGGACGGTCAGGGCCGGTCGCGCCCACACCGCGTCGGCGACGGTGCCGGAAGTAGGCAGCGTGACACCGTCGAGCACGCCCGCATCGGCGCGGAAACGGTCCTCGGGGTACGGGACGCCGTCCCAGGTCGCGGAGCAGTCGAGTCCGTCGACGACCGTGTTGCCGTGTTCGTCGCGGAGGGTGCCCAACAGGTGCACGAGCGCGGCGAGCGCGTCGGGGGCCGCTCCGCCGTACATCCCCGAGTGGATCTCGCCTCTCAACGTCTCGATGTGCACGTCGACGTTCGCGATGCCCCGCAGCGTGGTGGTGAGCGTGGGTTGCCCGACTGCGGTGTTGCCGCAGTCGCCGATGACGATGAGGTCGGCGTCGAACAACTCGGGTCGCTCGGCGACGAGGTGGTCGAGTCCGGCCCCGCCCATCTCTTCCGAGCCCTCGATGACGATGCGGACACCGACAGGCAGAGAGCCGTCCTCGCGCAGCGCCCGCAGTGCGAGCAGGTGCATGACGACATTGCCCTTGCAGTCGGCGGCACCGCGGCCGTACCAGCGACCGTCCCGTTCGGTGAGGGTGAAGGGCTCGCTGTGCCAGAGCGATTCGTCGCCGGGCGGCTGAACGTCGTAGTGGCTGTAGAGCAGAACCGTCGGTGCGCCCTCCGGTGCGGGTGTGTGGCCGAGGACGGCGAGCGAGCCGTCGGAGGTCTCGATCGTCTCGACGTTCTCGATTCCTGCGGCGGCGAAGGCATCCCGCACCCAGTTCGCGGCCCCTGTGCACTCTTCGGCGGGGAACTGACGCGGATCCGCGACGGAGCGGAAGGCGACGAGGGTTGCGAGGTCTGCCCGCGCGGCCGGCATCGCGATACGGATCCGCTCACGAATTCGGTCCGGGATGGTGGTGTCCACGCTGCTCATCGATCTCCGTCCGTCGAGGTTCTGCCGCCATCCTAGGACCGGCCGGGCGGGACCCGACGGGACTCGGCGACGCTCCGGCGCGGACGAGTCCCGTTCCCGGCGTCACATCTTCCATTTCTGACACTCGGACTCACAGCAAGTATTCGGTAAAGAGATGCCCTACGGCTAGCCTGGGCGCGTGGAGTCAGCAACGAACGGCCGCCGCGCCCCGCGCCGGATCGATCCGGCGCTCGAGGTTCAGGCCGAGCCCCAGGAGCTCGTGCCGCGTCGGCGGCCCACCCAGGAGCGGAGCCGCCGCAAGTTCGATGCCCTGCTGGCGGCCTCGCGTGAACTGCTCACCGAGGTCGGCTTCGAGTCGTTCACCTGCGAGGAGGTCGCGTCCCGCGCCGACGTCCCCATCGGCACCCTCTACCAGTTCTTCGCCAACAAGTACGTGATCGTGTGCGAGCTCAACCGGCAGGACCTCGTGGGGGTCCAGAGCGAGCTCGCCCAGTTCAACGGCAAGATCCCGTCGGTCGACTGGTTGCGCTTCCTGAACAGCTTCGTCGACCACCTCGCCGGGCTGTGGACCACCGATCCGTCCCGGCGCGAGGTCTGGCTCGCGATGCAGTCCACCCCGTCCACCCGCGCCACCGGCGCCATCCACGAACGCGAGTTCGCCGAGCAGGTCGCACGGATGCTTGCGCCGCTCACCCCCGACACCCCGCGGCCGCGCCGCAAGCTCATGGCCGAGGTGCTCGTCCACATCGTGTACTCGATGCTCAACTTCTCGGTGCAGGACGACCAGACCCACGCCGACGCCGTCGTCGAACTCAAGCGGATCATGGTCGCCTATCTGCAGATCGCCGAACAGGATTCCCGCGCGCAGGCCAAGCGACGCCGACGCCGCGAGGAACGCGCGGAATCCTCACGCGAACAGACCGACCGGCAGGAGACCGAAACGGATCAGGCCGAGGAAGCTCGCGCTCCCTCGGCCTGATCCTCATATCGTCGTCGGTCGGTCGCCGACCTCGTCGAGGACGACGAACGCGCCGGCCATGTCACCGTCGTGGGTGAGCGACACGTGGATCCGCATCCCGGTCAGCCTCTCCGCGACCTCCCGGTGCAGTCGGATGCTCGGGCGTCCCCACGCGTCGGACACCACCTCGATCTGCTGGTGGATCGTCTCCGGCAACACCGGTGGACTGCCGAACAGCGAGGCCGACCACGCCTTGATCACCGCTTCCTTCGCCGCCCACCGGGCCGCGAAGTGACGGGCGGGATCGGAGCTGCGGGTGTTCGCGTCGCGACGCTCACCCGGTGTGAAGTTCGCCAGCATCGTCGTTCCCGTACGACTCAGCTGTTCCGCGAACTCCGGCACCGACACGAGGTCGAACCCGACTCCCGCAACTCCCATTCCGAGACCCGTCTACTTACTTGCAGCCGGGCAGACCCGAGCGGTACACCTCGTCGTCACCGAGACGCGCCTCCGCCGAGAGCAGCATGTCCGCCTCGAGCTGACGCGTGGCCGCTGCAGGCACGTGATCGCCACCGAGACGACGATCCGCGGGACGCTGGTAGAGCGACGCCCCACCGGTCATCGCGTCCACGAGACGACGCTTGCCGGCGACGGTGCGCTCGGCAGCCTTCGCCAGGTAGGCCTCCCGGCGCTCGGCCGGGACCGCCTCGACGAACGCCTGCGGATGCACCACGGCGATCAGACCCGACACGTGCCCGAACCCGAGGCTCGTGAGCAGACCCGCCTTGAGCGGGAGCTGCTCACCGAAGCGGATCGGTGTGCGCGGCCACACCAGGTGCTCGAACTCCGCCATCTTCTCGTCGACACAGTCGAGGCTGCGGTTCGGCGGAACCACACCCTGCGCGAGAACCTGGCACAGGCCGATCAGCTGGAAGGCGGCGGCGCCACCCTTGGCGTGACCGGTCAGCGACTTCTGCGAGACCACGAACATCGGGTTGCCCTCGCTGCGGCCCAGCGCACCGGCCAGACGCTCGTGCAGTTCGGCCTCGTTCGGATCGTTCGCCGCGGTCGAGGTGTCGTGCTTGGAGATCACCGCGATGTCGTCGGCCGTGAGGCCGAGCTTGCGCAGTTCCTTCGCCAGACCCGACTCGCGTCCACCGCGACCCGCACCGAGTGCACCGATGCCGGGCGCCGGGATCGAGGTGTGCACACCGTCGGCGAACGAACCCGCCCACGCGACCACACCGAGCACCGGCAGTCCCATCTCGAGCGCGACGTCGCCGCGGGCGAGCAGGATGGTGCCGCCACCGGCCGACTCGACGAATCCACCGCGACGACGGTCGTTGGCGCGGGAGAAGCGACGATCGCTGATGCCCTTGGCCTGCATGTCCTCCGACTTGGCGGTCGCGGACATGTCACCGAAGCCGACGATGCCCTCGATACCGAGATCGTCGAAGCCACCGGCGACGACCAGATCGGCCTTGCCGAGCTTGATCTTGTCCACGCCCTCCTCGACGGAGACCGCAGCCGTGGCGCACGCCGCGACCGGGTGCACCATCGCGCCGTAGCCACCGACGTACGACTGGACGACGTGCGCGGCGATGACGTTCGGCAGGGCCTCCTGCAGGATGTCGTTCGCGCGGGATTCGCCGAGCAGCGTGTCGATGTACAGCGACCGCATCGACGACATTCCGCCCATGCCGGTGCCCTGTGTGTTGGCCACCATCGACGGGTGCACCCAGCGCAGCAGCTCCGACGGGGTGAAGCCACCGGTGAGGAAGGCGTCGACCGTGGTGACGATGTTCCACAGACCCACCCGGTCCACCGAGTCCGCCATGTCGGCGGGGATGCCCCACTTCGTGACGTCGAAGCCGGTCGGGATCTGACCGCCGACCGTGCGGGTCAGCTTCGCCTTGCGCGGCACGCGGATCTCGGTGCCGGCCTTGCGGGTGACGGTCCAGTCGCCCGACTCGGCGTCGACCGACGCGACCGTGTTCTCCGGATCGGAGTCGACGAAGGCGCGGGCCTCGGCCTCGGAACCGACGACGAAGGACAGATCCTTGTCGAGGAAGACCGAGGTCAGCAGCGGCGCCGTGTTGTCGATCATCGCGCCCTCGTCGCCGTAGCGGCGGATGCCGCAACGCTCGACCACCGCGTCGTGGTAGCGGTCGGCGATCTCCGCCTCCGGCACCAGCTCACCGGTCTCGGTGTCGTAGAAGCCCGGCTTGGGATCGTTCTCCCAGCCGATCAGGCCCGTGACCCACGCCAGTTCGAGCACACCCGCGGCCGACAGTTCCTCGTCGACCTCCATCTCGAAGCGGGTGCGAGCCGAACCGTAGGGGCCGAGCTCACCGGCACCGACGATGACGACCGTGTCGGACAGGTCGGCGGTGACCGTGCCCCACTCGGGGGTCGGCAGTGCCTCCGCGCGCGGAGGCTCGGGCAGCGCCGCGATGGTCGCGGTGCCGTCCTCGGTCTCCTCGACGGCGTCGGACGCCTCCTGCGCCTGCTTCGCGAGCGCCGGCAGGTCGACATCCACCTCGGACAATCCACCGGTCAGGTCCGCGACGAGCGGGGCCTCGGCGGCGAGACGCGTGGCCTCCGGTCCGACCAGCTTCAGCAGCTCCTCGGCCATCTCGTCCGTCGACCAGGTGCGCACACCGGCAGCCTCGACGGCGTCGACCAGCGGGTCGTTGCCGCCCATCAGGCCCGTGCCGCGCACCCAGCCGATGAGGGCGTGGGCCAGGGTGACGCGCTCGGCCCAGGTGCGCTCGGCGCTCCAGCGGTTGATGACCGCGTCGAGTGCGGCCTTGGCCTCACCGTAGGCACCGTCACCACCGAACTTGCCGCGGTTCGGCGAACCGGGCAGCACGACGTGCAGGTGGGTGTCGACGTCGCGGTCGTAACCGATCTTCGACAGTCCGGCGATCAGTCGCTCGACCGACCACAGCAGCACCCGCATCTCCATCTCGGCGCGCGCACCGGCGTCGGCGAGCGAACCCGCCACGCGCGGCGCAGCGAACGGGAAGAGCAGCGTCGGGGTGAGCGCGTCCTTGATCAGCTTCTTCGCACCACCGGCGACCTCGACGGTTTCGGTGCCGATCCACTCGATCAGGGCGTCGACGTCGCTGTAGGACGCCATGTTCGCGGGCACCACCCACAGAGCGGCACCGGCCCGGGCGTTGCGTGCGTACAGCTCCTTGTAGAAGCCCAGGCGGCTGTCGTTCAGCGAGGACGTCGTGACGACGACCGTCGCACCACCGGCGAGCAGCTTCGCGGCGACCGCTGCGCCGATACCGCCCTTGCTGGCGCCGGTGACCACGGCGATCTCGTCCGCGTACTCGGCGCCCTCGGTGACGACGGCGGCCTCGGCGATCGCGGCGTAGGTCTGCGCCAGCTCCGTGCGACCGGCCTCCGTGGCCTTGCGGCCCCAGAACTCGGCGTGCGCGGCGACGGTCCGGCCCGAACCGGTGAACCGCTCGCTCCGGAGCTGCTCACCGAGCCAGACACGGGCCAGGTCCTCACGGGCGGTGGCCCAGCGGTCGTCGATCAGGACGGCCCTGCGCTCGTCGAAGGCAGGTGCGACCAGACGCGGCCAGTCGGAGCCGAGCTCCGCCGACACCAGGTCGACCAGTTCGTCGTCGGCCTTGTCGGCCGGACCCGACACCTGCTCGGTGTGGCCGAGCTGCTCGAGCACGAGGCGTGCGGCGTTCGCGAGAACTCCGTCGCGGCCGGTGATCTGCTCGGCGAACTCGCCGAGGGCAGCGGCGTCGACCGTGGCTCCCCCGCCGCCACCGGCGGACGGCATGGACACGGCGATTCCGCGACGCGAGGCCACCGCCTGCACGGCGGCGTCGATCAGCTTGTCGACCGAAGCGGCATCCGCCAGGGCACCGTCGGTCAGACCACCGAGGTCACCGCCGCGGACGGACGCACCGTCGCGGCTACCGAGCGCAGCTTCGGCGGTGACGTGCGACGCCCAGCCCTCGCCCAGACCCCACACCTTGGTGACGCGGTCGGCGATGTAGGCGGGACGCTTGCCCGACGGGCCGAACACCTTGCGCAGGTGGTCGTTGATCGAGTCCGACAGCACCGGCCCGAAGGGACGGTAGGTGCGGGCGAGACGGTCGACCGTGCCGGCGAGGGCACCCATGTCGGCGTCGGCGGCACCGTCGATCGCGCCGAGCGACAGCTCGGAGCCGAGGTCGACGAGCAGCTGGTTGCGGCGCGAGGACACACCGTCGCACAGGGCCTCGATCGTGTCGGCGGGACCGATCTGATCCGGGCGCAGCTTCGTCCACAGGGCGATGAGCACCTTGGTGGCGTCGGCGGCCTTGAACGCGATGTCGTCCGGGGTGGGGCCACCGGCCGGCGCAGCAGGAGCCGCGGCGGGTGCCGGGGCCGCAGCGGCGGCGGGAGCGGCCTCGGCGGCCGGTGCGGCCGGCTCGTCGTCCTCGACCGGAGCCGGGTCGGTGTCGGTCGAGTAC
>NZ_AJVB01000121.1:0-9235 GCF_000278445.1 Rhodococcus sp. R1101 | reverse complement strand
GCAGAGCGACGCTCCCGCCGCGCGGCCGAGCCCGACTCGACCAACCCGCGATCATCGCGTTGGAGTGGAACAGCGGCATCGCCACGTACACGGTGTCGCCCGGTCCGAGCCCGAATCGCGTGGCGAGCATCGTCGCCGGCTCCGTGAACTTCCGGTGCGTACACCGCACGGCCTTCGGATCGCCGCTCGTACCGGATGTGAAGATCAGCATGAACAGGTCGTCGGGGGAGGGCGCGGCCGTCTCCACGACGGTGTCGGCGAACGGCGCGAGCATGGTCGCCCAGCCGGGGGAGTCGACGTCGATCACCCGCACCTCGCCGAGATCCATACCGTCGAGCAAGGATGCGTGCGCGGCCTCGGTGAACACGACCCGGCACTCGGCGAGCGTGATGTCGCGCGCGAGCGCCGCGCCCCGCCGGGTCGTGTTCAGGCCCACCACCACGGAACCGGAGAGGGCCGCGGCACCGAGCAGCAACGAGAACTCCGGGATGTTGTCCATGAGGATCCCGATGTGCTTCGGCGCCGGACCGCCGAGCATGCCCTGCAGCAGGGCGGCCCGTTGTCGGGACAGTGCGACGTGCTCGCGCCACGACAGTTCGGTTTCTTCGAAACGCAACCCTCGGTCGTCGACGTCGGTCAGTCGCTCGAGCAGTTCGGTGACGGTGGGAGCAGCCATGTGATCAGACCGGAATGTCGGCGAGTTCGCGCCCGAGCGCACGCAACTGGTCGGTGGCCGAGCCGAGCAGGAACTCGTGGTGCTTGGCCGCCAGGAAGTAGCGGTGCACCGGATGGTCCTCGTCGAGTCCGACGCCGCCGTGCACGTGCACGGTCGTGTGTGCCACACGGTGTCCCGCGTCGGCGGCCCAGAAGGCCGCGGTGCGCAGGGCGTCGTCGTGAGGCTCTCCCGATGCCATGCGGAAAGCGGCCTGCCACAACGTCAGTCGCACCGCCTTGACGTCGATGTAGGCGTCGGCGAGTCGTTGGGAGACGGCCTGGAAACTGCCGATGGGACGGTCGAACTGGACGCGTTCGCGTGCGTACTGCGCGGTGAGTTCGAGTGCCTGTTCGAGGACACCGCACTGGTAGGCGGCCGAGCCGAGCAGGCTGCGGTCGCGCAACCATGCCGCCACGGCGAGGCCGTCGGTGCCGAGAACGCGATCGGCGGCAAGAGCGACCTGCTCGAGGGTGAGGATGCCGCGGCTGCCGAAGTCCGTGGTCTGCTGCCGGGTGACCGAGACACCCGGATCGTCGCGACGCACGAGGAAGACCGCCACCGAGTCGCCGGTGGTGGCCGGGACGAGGAAACCGTCGGCGATCGGTGCCGCATCGACGACGATCTTGACCCCGTCGAGCACGTGGCCGTCTCCCGATGCCTGCGCCCGGGTGGCCGGTGCCGTGGGATCCGGGTTCAGATCCTCCGCGAGTGCGGCGGAGAGGATCTGCTCGCCGGTGGCGGCGGGGCGGCCCCATCCGGCCTGCTGCTCGGCGGTGCCGAACTCCGCAATCGCCGACGCGCATGCGGCGACCGACGTGAGATACGGGACGGCTGCGACGCCGCGGCCGAGTTCGCGCAGGATGCTCGCCTGCTCGAGCGGGCCGTATCCGTCGCCGCCCACGGACTCGGGAAGAGCGGCACCGAGCACACCCGACGACGCGAGCGTGTCCCACAGGATGCGGTCGAGACGGTCCTCGGCAGCGTCGAGGGTGCGCAGGTGCTCGTTGGTGACGATGTCGGCGACGATGCTGCGGGTCAGTTCGGCGAGATCGTTCTGGGCCTCGGTGAGGGTGAAGTCCACGGTGCGCGTCCTTGTCTAACGCTTGGCGGGCGGCTGGCCGAGGGCAGTCATCGCGATGATGTCGCGCTGGACCTCGTTGGTGCCGCCGCCGAAGGTGAGGATGAGGGAACTGCGGTGCATACGTTCGATCCGGCCGCGCAGCAGCGCGCCGGCCGAGTTCTGCCGTACCGTCGCCGCCGGTCCGAGGACCTCCATGAGCAACCGGTAGGCCTCGGTGGCGAATTCGGTTCCGAAGACCTTGTTCGCCGAGGCGGCCTCCGGACCGAGGGGGGTCGTGCCGGCGCTCGAAGCGATGTCCCAGTTCATCAGCTGCAGGTATTCGGCCTTCGCGTGGACGCGTGCCAGATTCACCTGCACCCATTCCTGGTCGATCACCCGCCGCCCGTCCGGCAGATGCGTCTCCTGCGCCCAGCGGCGGACCTCCGTCAGGGCCGTGCGCACGGGACCGGCGGAGGTGAGCGCGACCCGTTCGTGGTTGAGCTGGTTGGTGATGAGGGCCCAACCGCCGTCGACCTCGCCGACGAGCGCGGACGCCGGGACGCGTACGTCCTGGTAGTAGGTGGCGCTGGTGTCCGGACCGGCCATGGTGTGCACAGGGGTGTACGAGAATCCGGGAGTGTCGGTCGGCACGATGAAGACGCTGATCCCCTTGTGCTTCCGGACATCCGGGTCGGTTCGGGCGGCGAGCCACACATAGTCGGCGTAGGCGATCAGGCTCGTCCACATCTTCTGACCGTTGATGACCCACTCACCGCCGTCGCGCACCGCGGTGGTGCGCAGGGAAGCGAGGTCGGTGCCGGCGCCCGGCTCGGAATAGCCGATCGAGAAATGCAGTTCGCCTGCGGAGATGCGGGGGAGGAAGAACTCCTTCTGCTCGTCCGTGCCGTAATGCATGATCGTCGGCGCGACGGAATCGATGGTGAGGAACGGGACGGGCGCGCCGGCGATGGCCGCCTCGTCGGTGAAGATCAGTTGGTCCATCGCGGAACGGTTCTGGCCGCCGTACTCCTCGGGCCAGCCGAGGGTGAGCCATCCGTCCTTGCCCATCTGCTGCACGACCTCGCGGTACACGTTGCCGACGCCGTACTCGCCGGTCGTGGCAGCGAGCGCGTCGCGGCGTTCGGGTGTCATGATCTGGGCTAAATAGGCCCGCAATTCCTCGCGGAGGGCTCGTTGCCCCGGGGTGTAGGAGATGTCCACGAACGCTCCGTTCCGTCGCTGCGGGTCCCTGTGAATCGTCTTTGTGGGATCCCCGCGAATCATTGCACAAAATTGGAACGCGTTCTAGTCTGGATGCAATCGGTCGGCGCGAATGTGAAGCGAGGTCCTCGGATGGATGTCAAGGTCGACTTCGACCGCTGCGAAGCCAACGGCGTGTGCGTCGGGCTGGCTCCCGACGTGTTCGATCTCAACGACGACGACGAATTGATCGTCACGCGGCCCATTCCCGAAGGGAGTGAAGGCGCCGTTCGCGAGGCCGTCGCCCAGTGCCCGCGTGCGGCGCTCGCCGAGGCCTGAGCCACGCGCGGTGATCGGCACCGGTCACCGCCGAGAGAAGTAACAAGTTCTACATTTTCGGTACCTCCAGGTCCTGGTCGGGAGAGTACCCGCGTGCGGCCGGAAATCGGCCCGAATCTCGAGGAGTACGTGGATGAGTGCGGACGCCGGCGGTGGCGTGGAGAACGACGGTCGGGTGTCTCTCGAAGGGCGGGTCGCCGTCGTCACCGGAGCCGGAGCGGGTCTCGGCCGTGCCGAGGCGCTTGCGCTGGCACGTGCCGGAGCATCGGTGGTCGTCAACGATCTGGCGGAGAACGACGCGGTGGAGGACACCCTCACGCGCATCCGCGATCTCGGGGTCGACGCGGAATTCGTGCCGGGCAGTGTGGCCGAGCGTGAGACCGCCGACGCGATGCTCGCTGCCGCCCAGGGCAAGCTCGGCGGCCTCGACATCGTCGTCAACAACGCGGGCATCACGCGGGATCGGATGCTGCCCAACATGTCCGAAGACGAATGGGATTCCGTGGTGGCCGTGCACCTGCGTGGTCACTTCCTGTTGTCCCGCAATGCCGCGGCCTATTGGCGCGACCGGTCGAAGCAGGAGGGTGGCCCCGTCTACGGGCGTCTGGTCAACACCTCGTCGGAGGCCGGTCTGCTCGGGCCGCCCGGGCAACCCAACTACGGTGCCGCCAAAGCCGGCATCACCGCGCTCACCCTCTCGGCCGCCCGTGGTCTCGAGCGGTACGGTGTCCGCGCCAACGTGATCTGCCCGCGAGCGCGGACGTCGATGACCGAGTCGGTCTTCGGTGATGCGCCGGACGACGGCATCGATCCGCTCTCGCCCGACCACGTCGCGAATCTGGTCGCCTATCTCGCCTCCCCGGCGGCCGGGCGCGTCAACGGGCAGGTCTTCATCGTCTACGGCCCGATGGTGGCGCTGATGGCGGCACCGGTGGTCGAGCAACGCTTCGATGCCGACGGGCAGTGGACCCCCGAGGCGCTCGCCATCGAGCTCGGCGGATACTTCGCCGACCGCGATCCGGGCCGGACGTTCTCGGCGTCGTCGGCCCTCGATCTCTAGTCTCCCGGCTGCCCCGCCGTCGCCCGTCCGGGAACGGCGGGGACGCCACGTCTTCGTCCCGGGCCGGGATTCTGCAAGCGTGACGGGCACCGTGGAATTCCGGTAGCCTCACGCCCACTCGGGTCGTTTCTCCGGCTCTCGTGGGTTCCCGCTGCCAGGCCTGATACGTGTTCTAATTCTCTTCGTGCTCCGACGCCTCGGGCCGATGCCGACGGCGTCTCGTGCCGGTGTGATCGAGCCCGAGCTCCACGTCGGAAATCCCACCGAAATTCCAGCGTAAAGCCACTTGCGAGCGTGTCGATGCGCGCCCGTCGGTGCGTGCATGTCCGTTCGGACGGAAATGGATCGAGATGTCCCAGGACGGATCTTTGACAGGTGAACACGTTCTAGTTAATATGACCCGGGTCACAGCACATGCCATCGATCGGCCGCGCGCCGACGACGTGAGGATCGAAGGGGGCGCACGATGGTAGACCTCCTCGAGGTTCCCTTACGGGCGGTGGGCGGACTGTTCGCCATGACCGGCGAGACCGCCCGGGCGGCCTTCCGCCGTCCCTTCCAGCGACGCGAATTCGTCGATCAGGCATGGTTCGTCGCCCGCGTCTCGCTGGTACCCACCGTTCTGGTGGCGGTGCCGTTCACGGTCCTGGTGAGCTTCACCCTCAACATCCTGCTCCGGGAGATCGGTGCCGCCGACCTCAGCGGCGCGGGTGCGGCCCTCGGCGCGGTGACGCAGGTGGGGCCCATGGTCACCGTGCTCATCGTCGCCGGTGCCGGCGCCACCGCGATCTGCGCCGATCTCGCGGCCCGCACCATCCGCGAGGAGATCGACGCGATGCGAGTGCTCGGCATCGATCCGATCCAGCGTCTCGTCGTCCCCCGGGTGCTCGCGTCCACCGTCGTCGCGCTGCTGCTCAACGGTCTCGTGTGCACGATCGGCAT
This sequence comes from Rhodococcus sp. R1101, assembly GCF_000278445.1. Classification (NCBI taxonomy): domain Bacteria; kingdom Bacillati; phylum Actinomycetota; class Actinomycetes; order Mycobacteriales; family Nocardiaceae; genus Rhodococcus; species Rhodococcus sp. R1101. The sequence continues at coordinate 3,919 of NZ_AJVB01000121.1, read as the reverse complement.
CCTCGGCGGATTCGCCTTCTCGGTCTTCCTCCAGGACGTCAATCCCGGCGCGTTCATCAACGGCATCACCCTGCTCACCGGTTTCGGAGAACTGATGATCTCCCAGGTGAAGGCGGGCTTGTTCGGCATGATCGCGGGCCTGGTCGCGTCCTACCTCGGCCTCAATGTCAAAGGTGGAGCGAAGAGTGTCGGCGACGCCGTCAACCAGACGGTCGTGTTCGCGTTCATGGCACTGTTCGTGGTCAACCTCCTCGTCACGGCCGTCGGCATCAAGCTGACCGCGGGATGAGGGGAGCGGAGAATTCATGGCAGTGATCTCTCGGCGCTTTCCCCGTGCGGTTCGGCGCGCGACACGAGTGTCGTCCACAGTGGACCGGGTGGGGGAGCAGGCGCTGTTCTTCGCGCGTGCTCTCGCGACCGTGCCCCGGGCGTTGATGCACTACCCCAAGGAGACGGTGCGGCTCGTCGCCGAGATCAGCATGGGCACCGGCGCACTCGCCGTCATCGGCGGCACCGTCGTGATCGTCGGCTTCCTCACGCTGTTCACCGGCGGCATCATCGCCGTACAGGGGTTCAGCTCCCTCGGCAACATCGGCGTCGAAGCGCTCACCGGCTTCTTCGCGGCCTTCATCAACGTGCGCATCGCCGCCCCGACGATCGCCGGGATCGGGCTGGCGGCCACCATCGGTGCCGGCTCCACCGCCCAGCTCGGCGCCATGCGTGTCTCGGAGGAGATCGACGCGCTCGAGACCATGGCGATCCCGTCCATCCCGTATCTGGTGTCCACACGCGTGCTCGCCGGGATGATCGCGATCGTTCCGCTGTACTCGCTCGCCGTGATCGCCTCGTTCGTCGCGAGCCGTTTCGCGACGGTGGTGCTCTACGGCCAGTCGGCGGGCGTGTACGACCACTACTTCACGACCTTCCTGATACCCACCGACATCCTGTGGTCGTTCGTCCAGGCCATCGTGATGGCGATCGCCGTGATGCTCATCCACACCTACTACGGCTTCACCGCGGGCGGCGGCCCCGTCGGTGTCGGCGTCGCGGTGGGCAACGCGGTGCGGGCCTCGCTCGTCGCGGTTGTCACCGTCACCCTGCTCATCTCGCTCGCCGTCTACGGCGCGACCGGCAACTTCAACCTGTCGGGATAGGGCGCGCGACATGGAAACTCCTTCGTGGAAGAAGAAGCTCGCCGCCTTCGGTCTCCTGGGCGGACTCGCCGCGATCGTCGCGGTGGCACTGACGATGTTCACGGGCGGTTTCACCTCGACGGTCCCGCTCACCGTCACCTCACCGCGGTCCGGTCTGGTGATGGAACCCGACGCCAAGGTGAAGATGCGCGGCGTCGAGGTGGGGCGGGTGGCCTCGATCGAGCACACACCCGCCGGCGCGGTCCTGCAGCTCGACATGCAGCCCGGACAGATGCAGCTCATCCCGTCGAACGCGCGGGTGGCGATCGAATCCACCACGGTCTTCGGCGCCAAGTTCGTCGACATCGTCGTCCCCGACGATCCGTCGTCCGTGCCGATGCAGGAAGGCGCCGTGATCGCGGCCGACAACGTCACCGTCGAGTTCAACACCGTCTTCGAGCACCTGTCCGACGTGCTCGCCCAGATCCAGCCCGAGAAGCTCAACGCCACCCTCGGTGCGCTGTCGGAAGCACTCAACGGACGCGGCGATGCCCTCGGTGCGGCTCTGGTCGAGGCCGATGCGTATCTCGCCGAGATGAATCCGTCGCTCCCGCAGCTGCAGGCCGACCTCGTCTCGGCCGCACAGGTCACCGATGTCTACGCCGATACGGCGCCCGACCTCATGACCACGATCGGCAATGCCACCGATGTCGGCAACACCGTCGTCGACGAACAACAGCAACTCGATCTGCTGCTGATGAACCTCACCGGTCTCGCGAACACCGGACGGGACGTCCTGGGGGAGAACGAAGCACAGTTGACCACCGCACTCGACAGCCTGAGCCGCACCACGGGTCTGCTCGGGGAGTACTCGCCGCAATTGACCTGCTTCATCATCGGTCTCAACGACGCCCGGGTGGCGTTCGAGCCGATGGCCGGCACCGGGGAGTACGCCGCGCTGATGCTGAGCACCAGCTTCATGGGTGGCGCGACGCCGTACAACGACGCCCAGGATCTGCCGGTGGTCGGCGCCACCGGCGGACCGAGCTGCCGGGGCCTGCCGAACTTCGATCCGCGACGCGACGGTAACGCGCCGTTCGTCGTGTCCAACACCGGCGAGACGCCGTACAAGCCCGCCACGGAGGCCTGGATCCGGTACCCGACGATCTTCCAGTACCTGTTCGGCGATCAGCTCGCGGGTGGGCGGTGACCATGAGAGCGACCACCGTCAAATTCCTGATCTTCGCGGTCACGATGGCGTTGATCTTCGCCGGGCTGGCCGTCGTGTTCAGCCAGGCCCGGTTCACGGGTACCGACAACTACCGGGCGACGTTCACCGATGTGTCCGGACTCGGCACCGGCGACAAGGTCCGCATCGCCGGCGTGCAGGTCGGCTCGGTGAAGAAGGTCGACATCGGCCGCGACAACACCGCCGAGATCGAGTTCGACGTGGATGCGAAGCACACGCTGTTCACCAGCACCCGCGCGACCGTACGGTACGAGAACCTCGTCGGTGACCGGTATCTCGAACTGCTCGAAGGCGCCGGCAGCGTCGACGTCCTGCCTGCCGGTGGGCACATCCCGATCGAACAGACCGAACCGGCCCTCGACCTCGATCTGCTCCTCGGCGGATTCAAGCCGCTGCTGCAAGGACTCGACGCGCAGCAGGTCAACGATCTCTCCGGTGCACTGCTGCAGGTCTTCCAGGGGCAGGGCGACACACTGGTGTCGTTACTGGGCAACACCAACTCGTTCACCAACTCCCTCGCCGACCGCGACCAGCTGATCGGCGACGTCATCGACAACCTCAACGCCGTCCTCGGCACGATCGACGACCACGACCGTGAGTTCGAGAACACGATCGAGCAACTGAGCACGCTGGTCGGCGGATTGGCCGCCGACCGCGACCCGATCGGCGCCTCGATCCCGCAGATCGCCTCCGGCACCGCCGATCTGGCCGCGTTGCTGCAGAACAATCGGCCCGATCTGCAGTCCGTCATCGCCGAGACGAACCGCACCATGACCCAACTCGATCTCGGCAAGGACGACATCAACCGCACACTCGAACGACTGCCGTCCGACTACAAGAAACTCATCCGCGTGGGTGCATACGGTAACTTCTTCCAATTCTTCCTCTGCGCCAATACTTTCAAGTTCTCCGGTCCGGACGGCACCACCATCCGGTACACCTCGGCGAACCACGACACGGGAAGGTGTGCGAAGGTCGAATGAGTGCACCCCGTGACCCCAACTACATCCGGACCGGGATCATCGGTCTGGCAGTGTCCGCCGCGATCGTGCTGGCCGGTCTGCAGTACGACCAGCTGCACTTCCTCTCCGGTGGCCTGAGTTACTCGGCGCGCTTCCAGGACGCCGGCGGTCTGGTGCCCGGTGACGACGTCATGCTCGCCGGGGTGAACGTCGGCGACGTCACCGACGTGCGCCTCGACGGTCAGGCCGTGCTGGTGAGCTTCCGCATCCGGGACGGTATCGGACTCGGCGACACCACCGGCGCCGACATCAAGACCAACACCGTGCTCGGCCGGAAGTCGCTGGCGCTGCGCCCCGGTGGCGACGGTGTGATGCGCCCGAACTCGATCATCGGTATCGAGCGCACCAATTCGCCGTACTCACTGACCGACGCTCTCGGCGACCTCACGACGACCGTCTCCGAACTCGACACCGATCGCATCAACGACTCGCTCGACGCGCTGTCGCAGACCCTCGAGAACACCCCGCCCGAGATCCAGGGCGCACTGGAGGGCATGACCCGCCTGTCGCAGTCG
>NZ_AJVB01000120.1:0-9265 GCF_000278445.1 Rhodococcus sp. R1101 | reverse complement strand
TACCGCCGATGCCGAGCAGCATGTCGACACCCGAACCCGGACGTGCAGCGGCGATCGCACCGGCGACGTCGCCGTCGGAGATCAGACGGATGCGGGCACCCGCCTCGCGCACCTCCTTGATGATCTGCGCGTGGCGCGGACGGTCGAGGATCGTCACGGTCAGGTCGGCATGCGCGATGTTCTTCGCCTTCGCGACGCGGCGGATGTTCTCCGCGATCGGGGCGGTGATGTCGATGACGTCGGCGGCCTCGGGGCCGACGGCGATCTTCTCCATGTAGAACACGGCGGACGGGTCGAACATCGCACCGCGCTCGGCCACGGCGAGCACCGCGATCGCGCCGGGAGCACCCTTCGACATGAGTGTCGTGCCGTCGATCGGGTCGACCGCGACGTCGCACAGCGGACCGTCGCCGTTGCCGACCTCCTCGCCGTTGTAGAGCATGGGCGCTTCGTCCTTCTCGCCCTCACCGATCACGACGACACCCTGCATCGACACGGAGCTGACCATGTGGCGCATCGCGTCGACCGCGGCGCCGTCGCCGCCTTCCTTGTCGCCGCGCCCGACCCACCGGCCGGCCGCCATCGCCGCGGCCTCGGTGACGCGGACCAGTTCGAGTGCGAGGTTGCGGTCCGGCGCTTCGCGGCGTGGGGTGCTGGCCGTCATGGGCTACTGCCTCCTGGAGACTTTCGGTCGACGCGGGTTGCGCCGGCAGAGGGAGCGGTCGCCGAGGGCGTCCGCACGATCCGTGTGTGTCGCACGGCTATTGTCTCATCACGGCCGATGGTGTGGCCTGTCGGACCCGCCCGGCCTGAACATGCCTGTTCCGCAGCTGTCAGACTGGACGGGTGGCATCCAAGAAACCTCGCATCCTGCAAGACGGTCGCGATATGGCGTGGTCGCTGATCCCGCTGCTCGTGCTGATTCTGTTCATCGCCGCGATCGCCAGCCAGTGCGAGTTCAAGCCCGGCGGACCCACAGCGGGCCCGGTGCCGAGTTTCGACATCGATGCCGGTCTGAAGTACGACGCGACGGAACTCGCATTCCCCATCCGTCATCCCCAGGTCCCCGAGGGCTGGCAGCCCAACTCCGGTAGCCGCAGCATCGTCTCCGGCAGCCAGGGCGGCGATTCGAGCACCGTCGGTTTCATCACTCCGGAGGGTCGCTACGTGCGTTTCACCCAGTCGGATGCCGGTGAGGACGAGCTGGTGCGATTCGTCGCCGGGGGAGCCCGCACCGCCACCGACAGCCGCTCGATCGAGGGGCACGACTGGGTGGTCTACGGCGGCGAGGGAGTCGAAGCGCTCTGGGTGTCCGACTTCGGCGACGTGCGCATCCTGATCGGCGGCTCCGGCGACGAGGCCGAGCTCACTGCGCTGGCCACCGCTGCGGGCAGGGCCGAACCGCTCGAACCCTGATCCGGGCCGGGGCGATCGAGGTCAGTCCTCGTCGTCTTCGTCCTCGTCGTCCGCGAGCGAGAGTGCCTGCTCGACGCGTTCGCGGGCGCCGGCGAGATGCTCCTCGCAGCGTTTCGCGAGGGCCTCGCCGCGTTCCCACAGCTGCAGAGAGTCGTCGAGGTCGAGGCCGCCCTGTTCGAGCATCTTCACGACGTTGACGAGTTCGTCCCGAGCTCGCTCGTAGCCGAACTCCCGCACATCGGCGTTCGCGTCGTCGGTTCCCGCGTTCGTCACTGTTCCTGTCTTCCTTGTCGTTCGTGTCCCATGACGGCGGCGCGGGCCGCGCCGTCCGCAACCCGCACCCGCAGCTGGGTGCCGATCGGCATCTCGCCGAGTGTGCGTACCACCTCCGGGTCGCTGCCCGGCACGATCCGCTGGACCACGGCGTAGCCACGCGCCAGGGTCGCCGCGGGGCCGAGGGTCCCCAGCCGCGCCCGCAGATGTTCGAGCGTCGACGACTCCGACGAGATCAGCCGGGTGACGTCGCGTCGTGCTGCCTGCTGCAGCCGCTCGAGCTCCTCGTATCGCCGGTCGAGGTCGCGGAACGGATCGGCCAGGACGGGACGCTCGCGCATCTGCGCGATGACGTGTTCCTCCCGGCGCACCCAGTTGCGCAGCGCCGCCGCCGACCGCGTCCTCAGCTCGTCGACCAGATCGAGTTCGGCAACGGCATCGGGCACGACGCGCTTCGCGGCATCGGTGGGGGTCGCGGCCCGCAGGTCGGCGACGTGATCGCACAGCGGACTGTCGGGTTCGTGGCCGATCGCGCTGACCACGGGGGTCGTGCATGCGGCGATCGCGCGGCACAGCGCTTCGTCGGAGAACGGCAGCAGATCCTCGACGCTGCCACCGCCACGGGCAAGAACGATCACGTCGACGTCCGGATCGCTGTCGAGCGCCTCGAGAGCCTCGATGAGTTGTGTGACCGCGGTGGGTCCCTGCACCGTCGCGTGGCGGACGTCGAACCGCACGGCCGGCCAGCGACGCTGCGCGACCGACAGCACGTCGCGTTCGGCTGCGCTGCCGCGGCTGGTGACCAGGCCGACGCGGCGCGGCAGGAACGGCAAGGGTCGTTTCAACCGCGGGTCGAACAGGCCCTCGGCGGCGAGCAACGCGCGCAGCCGCTCGAGGCGCGCGAGCAGCTCCCCGATGCCGACGGCCCGGATCTCGGTGACCCGCAGCGCGAGGCTGCCGCGACCGGGCCAGAAGGTCATCTTCCCGAACATGATCACGCGGCTGCCCTCGGTGAGCGGCACCCCCGACTGCTGCAGGAGCTGCGGTGAGCAGGTCACCTGCAGGGACATGTCCACCGACGGGTCGCGCAGGGTCAGGAACGCCGTCCGGGTGCCGGGACGGGCGTTGATCTGGGTGACCTGACCCTCGACCCAGATGGTGCCGAGCTTGTCGACCCACCCGGCGACCTTCTGGGCGACGGTGCGGACGGGCCAGGGCTGCTCCGCGGAGTTCGGTCGTCCCGCGTTCTGTCCGGCCGTCACTTGTTACGCGCGCTGGTGATCCGGTTCGACAGCATCGTCACGAACGGAGTACGCGCGGCGTGAGCATTCTCGTAGTCGAGCAACGCTGTGAGTTCGTCCACCGACAGCGTGCGCAGACGGGCCCGCAACTGGGCGAGGGTCAGCGAGTCGTAGTCGAGGTACTCGACGATCTCGGACCGGTCTCCGGAGGCCTCGGCGACCTTCGTGTCCGTGCCTTCGGCGGCGGACTTCGTGCCGGCCTTCTCCGCTGCCACCTTCTTCTCGGGCGCTTTCGAGGTCGCCGCACCGGACTTCGCCGGTGTGACCGCCGTCTCGGCGGCAGGCGCATCGGTCTCGGTCTCCGGCGGGATCGAGTACAGGGCGAATCGGCCGGGAACGCCGTTCGACGCGGCATTCGTCGAGGGAGCGGCGTCGTCCGACGACGAGGAGCCGTCGTCGTCGAAGGTCGCCCACTGTGCGGTCTCGGCGGGCTCTCCTCCGAAGACCTCGAAGAACTGGTCGCCCTTGATGGCGAGCGAGGTCATCACCTGTTGCACCCGCATCGTCGTCTGCAGGATCTGGCTCACCGTCGTCATCGGCAACGACACGGCTGTGCTCGGCAGCTTGAGGGTCTCTTCGTACGCGGTGACAGCAACGCCGGCAGCCACCCGTGCCAGGAACGGTGGACGGATCATGCCCCAAGACTGCCCGATGATCGGCCTGATTGGTAGCCGGGTGAGCCCCTCGGTTGCGAGCTGGGAAGCCCCTCTCCGACGCGCCCCGTAGTCTGGAGGCATGTCTGCGCCTGTTCCACTCGAAGTCGGGATCACACGGTCCGCCGGCCCCTCTGCCTCCGGAAAGCGCGTTCTGCTCGCCGAGCCACGCGGTTACTGCGCCGGCGTCGATCGTGCGGTCGAGACGGTCGAGAAAGCGCTCGACAAGTACGGCGCGCCGCTCTACGTCCGCAAGGAGATCGTCCACAACCGCCACGTCGTCGACACGCTTGCCGACCGCGGCGTGGTCTTCGTCGACGAGACCGACGAAGTGCCCGAAGGCGCCGTCCTCGTGTTCTCGGCGCACGGTGTGTCTCCCGCGGTCCACGAATCCGCCGCTGCCCGGCAGCTGCGCACCATCGACGCCACCTGCCCGCTGGTGACGAAGGTCCACCAGGAGGCCAAGCGTTTCGCCCGCGACGACTTCGACATCCTGCTCATCGGTCACGAAGGGCACGAGGAGGTCGAGGGAACCGCAGGGGAGGCCCCCGACCACGTGCAGCTCGTCGACGGCCCCGACGCCGTCGACTCGGTGACCGTGCGCGACCCGGAGAAGGTCATCTGGCTGTCCCAGACCACCCTGAGCGTCGACGAGACGATGCAGACCGTGCAGCGCCTGCGCGAGAAGTTCCCGCAGCTGCAGGATCCGCCGAGCGACGACATCTGCTACGCCACCCAGAACCGGCAGGTCGCGGTGAAGGCGATGGCGCCCGAGTGCGATCTGGTGATCGTCGTGGGGTCGCGGAATTCGTCCAACTCCGTGCGACTCGTCGAGGTGGCCCTCGGTGCAGGTGCCCGGGCGGCCCACCTGGTCGACTACGCCAAGGAGATCGATCCGGCCTGGCTCGAGGGCGTCGAGACCGTCGGTATCACCTCGGGTGCGTCGGTCCCCGAGATCCTCGTCCAGGGCGTCGTCCAGTTCCTCGACGAGCGCGGCTTCCACGACGTGCAGTCGGTGACGACCGCCAACGAGACCCTGGTGTTCGCCCTGCCGCGCGAACTGCGCGCGTCGCGTCGTTCCTGAACAGGTAGTCCCTGAAGCGAAGACGACCGGTCACCGCCGTGAATCGGCAGGTGACCGGTCGTCTTCGTCGTTGTGCGGGTCAGTCCTCGTAGCGGTCGCGGTACCGCACACGCGGGGGCTCGTAACTCTGCGTGGGTGCGGGTGCGGGTGCCGGCCGGCCGGGTTCCGGCTCGGGTGCCGGACGGCGCCGCGGCTCGCGTCCCTCCGGCTGCACCGGATCGGCAGGTCGGGAAGCACGAGCACGCTGAGCAGATCCTTCGGCGCGGACACGCTGTGCACGAGGAGCGGGTTGCTCGGCCGCCGGAGGCTCGGGGCGGGCGCGGCGACGTGGACGGGTGTCGGCGACCTCCCGGACCGACGCCTTCGCGGCCGGCGTCCCCCGGCCCGGGGTGGCGGTCGACGGTCGTCCCCGGGTCGCGCGCCTGGTCGGACGGTCGTCCGCGGCTCGTGACGGGCGGTCCTTCGGGGCACGCGGCTTCGCGCGCTCGCGCGGCGCTCGGGCCCGCACCCCGGTGTTCTGGCGGGTCGCGAAGATCCGGAAACCGCCGATGGCCAAGACCAGGACGGTCGCCAGCAGCATCGCCGGGAAACGGTTCACCAGCGGATAGGCGACGTTGAGCGCGAGATCCTTCAAGCCACCGGTGCTGCCGGAGGAGACGAGCTCCTGACCGATCGGCACCGCGAGGAGCAGCAGCAGGGGCGGCTGGGCCATGGCCGTGAACAGTCCGCGATGGCGCACCGCCACCACGGCCGCGAGGCAGCCGAGCACATAGAAGACGGTGAACGCAGTGGTCAGTTCGTTCCCGCGTGCGCTGTCGAGCAGCACCCCGAGAAGCGTCGTTCCGGCTGCGATCGCCACGGCACCCCACCAGGGCACACCGGGCACCGTAGGCACCAACGACCGCATGTCGAGCGGCACCGCCGAACGTGCACGTTGGGTTGCAGACACAACGTAGACATTAGCGTGACGATGTCAGCTCGCTTCGTCGACAGGACCGTCCGCGACGGCTCGTTCTGTCAGGGTGCTGCGCCGCGGCCACGCGTCGACACGCTGGACCTCGGGCACCTCGCCGTCGAAGATCTCCAGGTCGTGGAGTTTGCGGGCCGTCACTCCCACCCGGGTGTCCATCGACGAGACCGTCAGGTTGAACGAATCGACCGCCTTGCCGAGCTGGTTGCCGAGCCGGTCGAGGTGCGAACCCACCACACCGAGCCGTTGGTACAGCTCACGGCCCAGCCGGTGGATGGTCGCCGCATCGCGGGAGAGTGCTTCCTGCCGCCAGGTGTGGGCGATCGTGCGCAGCAGGGCCACGAGCGTGGTCGGGGTGGCAAGGATGACGTTCCGGGCGAAGGCGTGCTCGAGCAGATCGGGATCGGCGCCCAGCGCGGCGTCGAGGAACGGATCGCCCGGCACGAACAGCACGACGAATTCGGGCGTCGGGTCGAAGGACTCCCAGTAGGCCTTGCCCGACAGCTGGTCGACGTGGGTGCGCAGCTGCCGTGCGTGGCGCGTGAGGTGACGGTCGCGCTCGTCGGGATCCTCGGACTCGGCGGCATCCAGATAGGCGGCGAAGGGCACCTTCGCGTCGACGACGATCTGCTTGCCCCCGGCGAGGTAGACCACCAGATCGGGGCGCATGCCGTCCTTGCTCACCTGGGTGTCGAAGTCGCAGTGCCGCACCATCCCGGCGAGCTCGACGACTCGTTCGAGCTGGATCTCGCCCCACCGTCCGCGCACCTGCGGCGCGCGCAGAGCGGTGACCAGCTGCTGGGTGCGTGTGGACAGCAGCTGCGACGCGCGGTGCATGCCTTCGACCTGCTCGCTCAACCCCGCGTAGGCGTGCACGCGGTTGTGTTCGACGTGCTCGACCTGCCGGGCGAGCGCCCCCACCGCCTCGTTCAGCGGGCCGACGAGTCGCGACACCTGGTCGCCGATGGCACCGGACTGCCGCCTGGCGGCGTCCTCGCTCACCGCAGCGAGCGATTGGCGCAGCTGTTCCTCGTTGTCGCGCAGGGCCGCCAGCCGGGCCTCGGCACGGACTGCGCGTTCGCCGTCGCGGGAGGCTCGGAGCAGCCAGCCGAGCACCACCCCGAGACCGAGTGCGACGAGCAGGCCGAGTGCCGTGAGTGCTGTCATGGGGCGGATGATGCCGCATCGAGGCGACATCCACCCGGCATCCGGGGATGTCGGTCCTCTCCTCTACCGTCTGTGCCATGCGGATCCTGCACACCTCCGATTGGCACATCGGCCGCACTTTCCACGGTGTCGACCTGCTCGCCGACCAGGCGCGTGCGCTGCGGGCCGTGGCCGATCTCGTGGCCGAACGCGGGATCGATGTGGTGGTCGTGCCGGGCGACGTGTACGACCGGTCCATCCCCAGTTCCGATGCGGTGGCCGTGTGCAATGCAGGACTCGAGGCGATCCGCGAAGCGGGGGCGATCATCGTCGCCACCTCCGGCAATCATGATTCGCCGGTCCGGCTCGGGGCGGGGGCCGCCTTCGCAGCGCACGGCGGTCTGCACCTGATCACCCGCGTGTCGCAGATCGGCAGCCCGGTCGTCCTGCACGACGAACACGGCCCGGTCTGCTTCTACGGCATCCCGTATCTCGAGCCCGAGATCACCCGGGCCGAGCTCGGCGTCCCGGAGGCCCGCTCGCACCAGCAGATCCTCGACGCGGCGATGGAACGCGTGCACGCCGACGCCGCGGGTCGCGACGGCCGCACCGTCGTTCTGGCCCACGCCTTCGTCGTCGGCGGCGAGCCCAGCGACTCCGAGCGGTCCATCTCCGTCGGTGGTGTCGAGACGGTCGCCGCGTCGTCGTTCGACGGCGCCGACTACGTCGCACTCGGTCATCTGCACTCCCCTCAGACCGTGAGCGAGACGGTCCGGTATTCGGGATCCCCGTTGCCGTACTCCTTCGGCGAGCGCTCGCACCGCAAGGCGGTGTTCGTCGTCGATCTCGACGCATCCGGTGCGGCGTCCGTCGAGCGTGTCGATCTTCCGGTGATCCGCGAACTCACCCGTCTCGAAGGCGAACTCGACGATCTGCTCGCCGATCCGGCGCATGCCGGGGTCGAGGAGCACTACGTCTCCGCGGTGCTGACCGACGCGATCCGCCCCCTCGATGCCATGCGTCGCCTGCAGGAGCGGTTCCCCTGTGCCGTGCATGTCGAATGGCAGCGACCGGCCGGGTCCACGGAGGGCAGCTATCGCGACAAGGTGTGCGGGCGCAGCGACCGCGACATCGCCGCGTCGTTCCTCACCGATGTGCGTTCCGAACCGTCCGAGCGCGAGCGCGACTGGATCGACGACGCGCTGAGGGAGGTCGACCGCCGTCGCGGCATCGGCGACGAGAACGGCGCGTCGTGGCGAACGGACGTGTCGGCATGAGACTGCACCACCTCGAGATCGCGGCCTTCGGGCCGTTCGCCGAAACCGTCGAGATCGACTTCGACGAACTCGGCGCCGACGGCCTGTTCCTGCTGCACGGTCGGACGGGCGCGGGTAAGACGTCGATCCTCGACGCGGTCGCATTCGCGCTCTACGGCACCGTCCCCGGCGCTCGTGCCGACGGCCGCCGGCTGCTGTCCGACCACGCGCGTGTAGGTGCGGTGCCGAAGGTCCGGCTCGAAGCGACCATCGCGGGTCGCCGGCTGTGCATCGAACGCAGCCCCGAGTTCGAGCGCCCGAAGCTGCGCGGCACCGGCACGATCAAGCAACAGGCCAAAGCCACTCTCACGTGGCTCGACGGGTCGGGGGAGAACCTGTCGCGGATCCCGGAGATCGGCGATGTCGTCAAGTCGCTGCTGGGGATGAGCGCCGAACAGTTCTTCCAGGTGGTGCTTCTGCCGCAGGGCGATTTCGCCCGGTTCCTGCGCGCAGGCAGCGAGGAGCGCGGCAGGCTGCTCGAGCGACTGTTCGACACCACCCGTTTCGGAGACGTCGAACAATGGTTCCGTGATCGCCGGGGAGCCGGGACGAAACTGCTTGCCGAGCAACAGAAGAAGGTCGAAGTACTCGCGGCGAAGGTCGCCGCGTCCGCCGGGATCGAAGCGGGCACCGACGCCGACCCGGTGGAATGGGCCGGTCGGCTTCTCGCCGAGGCCGCGGAGAACCGCGACGCCGCCGCCGCGGCGCTCGCGCGGGTCCGCACCGTCGACGAAGCCAATCGGCGCAGGTTCGACGAGGTCGTCGCTCTCGCCGACCGACTCCGCCGGCGCCGCGAGGCACTGAACGTCCTCGCCGAACTCGAGCAGACGCAGCCACAGCGTGCCGCCATGGCGGCCGAACGCGACGCCGCGCATCGAGCGGTGAGTGTGACCGTCGTCGATCGGGAGGCCCACCGCCTCGCACGCGAGGCCGAGGCGGCTGCCGCCCGTGCCGAGGCCGCCGCGGTGCCGCTCGGGAACGACGACGAGGGTCGCGAACTGCTCGCCGCGATCGGGCCCATGCCGTCCGCCGCCGATCGCGACATCATCCGCCCACGCTGCGAGCAATGGTCCTCGGAGGCAGCGCGTCTCGATGTTCTCCTCGAC
>NZ_AJVB01000119.1:0-9345 GCF_000278445.1 Rhodococcus sp. R1101 | reverse complement strand
AGGAATCACCGCTGAGATCGGTGATGTCGGGCTTCCGGTACGCGGCACACAACCGTGTGGTGGGGCAGGTGCTGATCGTGGGGTTCCTCGCGATGTTGCTGTCCGGCTGGGCCGTGCTCATCCCGGAATTCGCCGACGAAGTGCTCGGCGTCGGCCCGTCGGTGGTGGGCCTGCTCTACACGGCGCCTGCCGTCGGGGCCGTGGTGGGGTCGCTGACCAGCGGCTGGACCGGGTCGATCCGCCGGTACGGGCTGGTGGTCTACCTGCTCATGGCGGTCTCGGCCGCGGGTCTGGTGGGTGCCGGTGCGACCGGCATCCTCGCCGTGGTGCTGTTCGGTCTCGCCGCACACGGATTCGGTGACTCGCTCGCGGACGTCGTGCGGTACGCCACCGTCCAGCGCAACACCTCCGACGAGTACCGCGGACGGATCGCGGCGGTGTGGGGTGCGCAGGTGACGGCCGGTACCTCCGTGGGCGCCGTCGCGGCCGGCGTCGTGGCCTCCCTGGTGCCGATCTCCATGGCCCTGACCGTCTACGGCGTCGCCGGTGTGGCCGTCATCGCGGTGATGTTCGTCTCGACTCCGACGCTGCGGCGTTTCCGGGACGCGGGCGATCTCGAAGCCGTCGCCTGACGGACGGTTCCCCAGGACGAGAGGAGGCGGGGCCGGGTGGACACCCCGGCCCCGCATCGCGTCATGCTCGTCCGTCGCGCGCCCACGCCTCCACTGCCGAATATCCTTCGCTGACACCCTGGGTGTAGGCGACGAGTGCCCCGTACAACCGGGAACCTTCGGTGGCGAGCTCGATGGTGCCCACCCAGTCGGCAGCGCGCGCCATGACGTGCGCGGAGATGTCCTGCCGGTCGCGTGTCGCGGACGACACGATCCGGAACGCCTCGTCCGCGATCCGGAAGGTCTCGGCGACACCGCGCCAGAAGTACTCCGCGTCCATGGCCGAGCGCAGCGACTCGTAGTCCGTCGTGTCCTGCATCGCCGTGGCGTGTGCCAGTCGCCGCAGAGCGTGTTCCGCAGCCCCGACGGGGAAGTACGTCACGTCGTCGATGGTGTCCTTGCCGCCGCTTGTCGTTCTCACCGCAGAGATGGTGCCCGATTCCGAGCGAATACGAAACAGCGCATAGGTAACGGTATAGGCACGCGGCGTGTCGCCTACCCGGCCGCTGCCGGACGATTCGGGATCAGGCACACGCACGACACGAGCAGCCCGGCGCACACCAGAACGGCGACGAACACCGGCGCCACCGAGTCCGCCAACTGCGCCGCACCGGGAGTTCCGGTGACGGTCTCGTCCGCCGCTGCGCCCCCGAGGGCTGCATTGGCCAGCGCACCGAACACCGCCACGCCCACTGCGCTGCCGATCGCACGTGCGAAGGCGTTCGCGCCCGTGACGACGCCCCGCTCGGACCAGTCGACGCTGGACTGCGCCGCTATCAGCGCAGGACTGGCGATCAACCCCATCCCGAGTCCCACGAGCACGCAGCAGATCGCCACCTCCCAGGGAGCCGAATCCACCCCGACCTGCGTCAACAGCGCCGCGCCGCACAACAGCGGCACCGCACCCACCAGACCGGTGTTGCGAAAACCGATCCGCAGATAGAGCCGGCCCGACTGCGCCGCCGCGATCGGCCAGCCGATCGTCATCGTCGCCAGCGTGAACCCCGCGACGAGCGCCGTGGTGCCCAGCGAACCCTGCACGAACGACGGCACGTACGAGGTCAGGCCCAGCACGACCGCACCCACCAGGCACGACACCGCGCTGGTGGTGACCAGCACACGTCGCGTGAACAGCCGGATCGGCAGGATCGGCTCGGCGGCGCGGGACTCGATCCACACGAACACCGCGATCAGTGCTGCACCGGCGGCGAAGATGCCGATCCCGGTCGCCGACGTCCACGCCCAGGACTGCCCGCCCTCGAGCAGGCCGAGGATCAGCAGGGCGGCGCCCACCGCGAGTGTCGCCGCGCCGGCCCAGTCCACGCGCGGTCGCGGTCCCGACGGCGTGTCCTCGCGGAAGTTGCGGACGAGCACCCACGCCGCGAGGGCACACAACGGCACATTGATCCAGAAGATCCACCGCCACGACAGGAAGTCGGCGAAGACACCGCCCACGGCCGGGCCGATCACCGCCGACATCCCCCACACACTGGCGAGATAGCCCTGCGCCTTGGCGCGCTCGGCGACGGTGTAGATGTCCCCGGCGATGGTCTGGGCCATCGGCAGCACGGCGCCGGCGCCCAGGCCCTGCACCGCGCGGAACGCGATCAGCGCCGGCATGCTCCACGACAGCGCGCACAGCACCGAACCCACCGCGAACACCCCGATCCCGAACAACAGGATCGGGGTGCGGCCGAAGACGTCGGAGAGTTTGCCGTACACCGGGACGAGCACCGCCTGCGTGAGCAGATAGGCGGAGAACAACCACGGGAACTGGGTGAAGCCACCCAGG
The DNA here is from genome assembly GCF_000278445.1 of Rhodococcus sp. R1101. Classification (NCBI taxonomy): domain Bacteria; kingdom Bacillati; phylum Actinomycetota; class Actinomycetes; order Mycobacteriales; family Nocardiaceae; genus Rhodococcus; species Rhodococcus sp. R1101. The sequence continues at coordinate 6,882 of NZ_AJVB01000119.1, read as the reverse complement.
TCGGCGACGATCGTCGGGATCGCGGTGGCCAGGATCGTGCTCTCGAGCGCCACGAGGGCGGTGGCGAGCATCAGGGCGACGAGGATCGGACCCCGCTCGGACCCGAACCCGACGTCCACTCGCGACGATGCGGCCATGCCACTCCTGTTCCCACTCGTACGTTCGTTGTTCCACCCGGCTGTGAACGAGTGGGATATCCGCCACGGGGTGCGGTGCAGCCACTCGATGAGCACTAGGGTGTCAGCGTGCGTCCTTCACTCGAGTCCTACCAACACCTCGCCGGCGGCAAGGTGCGCGATCTGTACGTGATCGACGACGAGCACCTGCTCCTCGTCGCCAGTGACCGGATCTCGGCCTACGATCACGTGCTCGAGACCCCGATCCCCGACAAGGGGCGGGTCCTCACTGCGATGAGCGTGTTCTTCTTCAAGCTGCTCGACGCCACCAACAACCACCTCGCGGGAGAACCCGACGACGAGCGTATCCCCGAGGAGGTCCTCGGCCGCGCACTCGTGGTCAAGCGCCTCGAGATGGTGCCCGTCGAGTGCGTCGCCCGAGGCTTCCTCACCGGCTCCGGTCTGCTCGATTACCAGGCCACCGGCTCCGTCTGCGGTGTCACCCTGCCCCAGGGGCTCGTCGAGGCCAGCAGACTGCCCGAACCGATCTTCACCCCGGCCAGCAAGGCTGCGCTCGGCGACCACGACGAGAACATCTCCTTCGACGACGTCGTCGAGAAGGTCGGGCTGAACCTGGCGATGAAGCTGCGCCAGGACACGCTCGACATCTACGACCGCGCCGCCATGTACGCGTCCGACCGCGGCATCCTGCTCGCCGACACCAAGTTCGAGTTCGGTCTCGACAAGGCCGGCAATCTGGTGCTCGCCGACGAGGTCCTCACCCCGGATTCGTCCCGCTACTGGGACGCGAACGAGTACGAGGAGGGCAAGGTTCAGCCCAGCTTCGACAAGCAGATCGTCCGGAACTGGCTCACCGGACCGGAATCGGGCTGGGACCGCGCCTCCGACACCCCGCCCCCGCCGCTGCCGCAGCACGTCGTCGACAAGACGCGAGCTCGCTACATCGAGGCGTACGAACGTATTTCGGGACTGTCCTTCGACGATTGGATCGGCTGACCGCATATGACCTCCTCGAAGATCACTCCGCCGGTCGCGAAGAAGGTGCCGCTCGAGCGCACCCATCACGGGCACACCTTCGTCGACGACTACGAATGGCTGCGCGACAAGAACGACCCCGAGGTCGTCGCGTACCTGGAAGCGGAGAACTCGTACACCGAGGCGCAGACGGAGCATCTCGCTCCGCTGCGTGAAACGATCTTCGAGGAGATCAGGTCGCGCACTCAGGAGACCGACATGTCGGTCCCCACCCGGATGGGTGAGTGGTGGTACTACGCCCGCACGGTCGAGGGCAAGCAGTACGCGATCCAGTGCCGGTGCCCGATCGCCGACGCCGACGATTGGACACCGCCGAACGTGACCCCGGGCGTCGAGCTCCCCGGCGAACAGGTGCTCCTCGACGGCAACGTCGAGGCCGAAGGGCACGAGTTCTTCTCGCTCGGGGCGTTCTCGATCAGCCACGACGGCACGCTGCTCGCGTACTCGACCGATGTCGTCGGCGACGAGCGGTACACGCTGCGATTCAAGAACCTGGCCACGGGCGCGTTGCTGACCGACGAGATCCCCGGCACCGCACCGGGAGCGACGTGGGCGCTCGACCACAGCCACGTCTTCTATCAGACGGTCGACGAGTCGTGGCGGCCCGACACCGTCTGGCGGCACAAGCTCGGCACCGCCGTCGACGAGGACGTGAAGGTCTTCCACGAACCCGACGAGCGGTACTGGGTGTCGATCGGCTCGACCCGCAGCGAGAAGTACCTCATGATCTGGGTCGGATCCAAGATCACCACCGAGGGATGGGTACTCGAATCCGCCGACCCCACAGGCGAATTCCGTGTGATGCTGCCGCGCCGCGAAGGCGTGGAGTACGGCGCGGAACACGCGGTGATCGCAGGTGAGGACCGATTCCTCGTCCTGCACAACGACGTCGACCCCGAGACGGGCGACAAGGCCGAGAACTTCGTGCTCGCCGAAGCTCCCGTCGACGACCCGTCCGCCCTGCGCACCCTGATCGGACACCGGCACGACGTGCGCCTCGAGGACGTCGACGCGTTCGAAGGGCACCTCGTGCTCGGCTACCGTCGGGAGGCCCTCACCCGGCTCGCGGTGTGGCCGTTGACCGACGAGGGTTACGGCACGCTCACCGAACTCGAGTTCGACGAGGAACTCTTCGCCGTCGGGCCGGGCGCGAATCCCGAATGGACCCAGCCCACCCTGCGTCTGGGCTACACCTCGTTCATCACCCCGAGCCGGGTCTACGACTACACCGTGAGCACGGGTGAGCTGACGCTGCTCAAGTCGCAGCCGGTGCTCGGCGACTTCGACCCGTCGCTCTACGAGCAGCGACGCGACTGGGCGACCGCCGAGGACGGCACGACGATCCCGCTGTCGATCGTCGTGCGGAAGGGCACCCCGGAGAACGCGCCCACGCTGCTGTACGGCTACGGCTCGTACGAGGCCAGCATCGACCCGGCCTTCTCCGTCGCGCGGCTGTCGCTGCTCGACCGGGGCATGGTGTTCGCGGTCGCGCACGTGCGCGGCGGCGGCGAGATGGGCCGGCACTGGTACGAGAACGGCAAGTCGCTGACGAAGAAGAACACCTTCACCGACTTCGTGGCGTGCGCGCGGCACCTGATCGACACCGGTGTCACGAGCCCGGAGAAGCTCGTCGCCGACGGCGGTAGCGCCGGTGGCCTGCTCATGGGTGCGGTCGCGAACATCGCGCCCGAACTGTTCGCGGGCATCCTCGCGAACGTCCCGTTCGTCGACCCGCTCACGTCGATCCTCGATCCGTCTCTGCCGCTCACGGTGATCGAATGGGACGAGTGGGGCAACCCGCTCGCGAATCCCGAGGTGTACGAGTACATGCGCTCGTACAGCCCCTACGAGAACGTCGAGGCCAAGGATTACCCGGCGATCCTCGCGATCACCAGCATCAACGACACGCGCGTGCTCTACGTCGAACCCGCCAAGTGGGTCGCCAAGCTGCGCGCGACGAAGACCGGCGATGCGCCGTTGCTGCTCAAGACGGAGATGAGCGCGGGGCACGGCGGTGTGTCGGGCCGGTACGAGAAGTGGCGCGAGGTCGCGTTCGAGTTCGCGTGGGTGCTCGAGACGTCCGGTGCCTACCGCGCGGAGACCGCTGCGGGCTGAGCTCGGTATCCGCTCGCGTTCTCGCTATTCGCCGCAGCAATTGCCGACGCGAATGACGAACTGTGTAGCCGATAGCAGACCGCTCACCTGCGCAGTTCGTACCGGACCTGCGGTCGACCGGCGCGGCCGTATTCGGTGAGTCGGGTCGCGGCGCCGTCGTCGGCGAGCCGTTCGAGATAGCGCCATGCCGTCACGCGTGAGACCCCCACGGCCGATCCGACTTCCGCAGCGGTTCGCGGCCCGTCGGCGTGATGAAGGAAATCGGTGATCTTCGACAGCGTGTCGGGGGAGATGCCCTTGGGCGTGGACGGACGGGAACTGCTGGTGCGCAGAGCCGACATGGCACGATCGATATCGTGCTGGCCCGCCGCGGTCTCGGCGTCGCGCAACGCCGAGCGGTAGGCCACGTACTGTTCGAGCTTGTCCTGCAGTGCCGCGAAGGTGAACGGCTTGAGCAGATACAACACCACACCCCGCGCGACCGCCGTCCGCACGACCTCCAGATCGCGGTTCGACGTGACGGCGATGATGTCGGGACTCGGACGACCGGCGCTCAGGCGCGCAGCCACTTCGAGGCCGCTCGTGTCGGGGAGCCCGATGTCGAGCAGCACCAGATCCACCGGTGTGCCCACCCGCGCAGCCGACGCGACCGCCCGCACGGCGTCGCTACCCGTGTGCGCGACACCTACCACCTCGAATCCGTCCACCCTCCCGACGTATTCACGGTGGGCCTCGGCGATGAGCGGTTCGTCCTCGACGACGAGCACCCGGATCACGGCCGGCTCTCCAGGGGGATCACGGCGACGATCATCGAACCCAGCGACGGTTCGGTGCGCAGAGTTCCCCCGTGACGCGCCACGACCTGGGCGACGAGTGCGAGTCCGAGGCCGCGCTGCTCGGACTTGGTGGAGTAGCCGCGCTGCATGGCCCGGGCCAGCACCTCCGGCGACATCCCCGGCCCGCTGTCGGCGACCTCGACGATCATCGACGAATCGTCCCGACGCACAGTCACCTCCACCCACGGGTCGTCCGACGCATGGGAGGCGTCGATGGCGTTGTCGATGAGATTCCCGACGAGGGTGACGATATCGCGCGCCGGGATCGACGGAATCGGGCCCAGTTCCGTGTCGTCGGTGACGGTCAGTTCCACACCTCGTTCGGCGGCCTCGTCGATCTTGCCGAGCAGCAACGCCGACAGCGCCGGCTCGTGGATGGCACCGGTCAACCGGTCGATCAGGTGCTGGGAGACCGCCAGTTCCTGCGTCGCGAACGCGACCGCGTCCTCCGTCCGGCCGAGTTCGACCATCGTGACGATGGTGTGCAGACGGTTCGCCGACTCGTGGGCCTGCGCCCGCAGCGACTCGGCGAATCCGCGGACCGAGTCGAGTTCACCGAGGACACCGCGCAACTCGGTGTGGTCGCGGAGGGTGACGACGGTGCCGATGCGACGCTCGTTCCAGTTCACCGCGTCGCTGTTGACGACGAGGGTGCGGTCGCGCGTCAGGTGCACCTCGTCGCGTGCCTCGCCGGTGGTTGCGAGTTCGCGCAGTGTCTCGGGCAGGGCGTCGAAGGGGACCGGCCCGGTCGAGGGGAGACCGAGCAGGCGGCGTGCCTCGTCGTTGACGACGTCGACCTGCGGTGAGGCGCCGGGTGCTCCACCGAACACCAGTAGCCCTTCGCCGATCGAGTGCAGGACGGCGTCGTGGTGTTCGTACATGCGCCGCAGCTGGTCGGGATCGAGCCCGAGGGTCTGACGGCGCAGGCGCCGCGCGATCAGGTATCCCCCCGCCGCGGTGACCACGAGCCCGGCCGCCACCAGGCCGACGATGCCCGGCAGGCTCCGCACGAAGTTCTCGGCGATCCTCTCCCGTGTCACCCCGACCGACACGAATCCCACGAGCGTGCCGTCGTCGTAGACCGGCGCGATGGTGCGGATCGACGATCCGAGGCTGCCCGTGTACGTCTCGCTGAACGGTTGCCCGGACCGGGCCTCGTCGATGTGGCCGGTGTACGGGAGTCCGATCCGCTCCGGGACCGGATGCGTCACGCGGAGCCCGTCCGGGTCCACGATCACGACGAAGTCCACTCCGGTCGCCTCGCGGATCTGTTCGGCGCGCGGCTGGAGCGCGGCGGTCGGGTCGGGGGCGAGCAGCCCCTCGGCGATCTCCGGGAACACCGCGGTGGTCACTGCGATATCGGTCACGCCGCGACGGGTGGCGTCGTCGGCGTCGCGCCGTTCGTCGACGACGATGAGCGCACCCGCCACGATCGCTACCACCGTGAACACGACCGACTGGAGGATGAGCAGCTGGCCCGCCACGCTCATCGGCGGTCTCGCCTGGCGACGGTTCACCGTTCACCTCCCGTGAACACTATGTACACAAACTTCTCCCGCGGCGACCCGGCCACCACCATGTCCTTATGTGGACGTGATGCCGGTCACCGCCCGGGCGCGGAGCGGCCCTACCAGGGTCCCGTAGTACCCGACCGAACCACGGTCGATTCCCGAGTCCTCGCCGGTGCGTCACCGCATCCCGTTATCCGTGAACATCGCGCGACGAGCCCGCGCATGATCGAAGGGCACTCCATGAGCACCACAACCGTGCGGGGCGAGAAACGCCGCGACCGTACCCACTGGCTGTACATCGGCGTCATCATCGCCGTCGTCGCCGGTATCGCCGTCGGATGGCTGGCCCCCGAGACGGGCAAGTCGCTCGGTGTCCTCGGCACCATGTTCGTCGACCTGATCAAGATGATGATCAGCCCGGTGATCTTCTGCACCATCGTGCTCGGCATCGGGTCGGTCCGGGCAGCGGCGAGCGTCGGCCGGATCGGTGGACTCGCGCTGATCTACTTCGTGGGCATGTCGACCGTGGCCCTCGCGATCGGCCTGGGTGTGGGCAACCTGCTCGACCCGGGCTCGGGGCTCACCCTCGATCCGGCCAACGCCGGATCGGGTGCCGAACTCGCCGAGAAGGCGCATGCCGCCGGCGGCACCGTCGACTTCATCGCGTCGATCATCCCCACCTCCCTGTTGTCCGCACTGACCGAGGGCAGCGTCCTGCAGACCCTGTTCGTGGCGCTGCTCGTCGGCTTCGCCATCCAGGGCATCGGCAAGTCGGGTGAACCGATCCTGCGGGGCATCGGTCACCTTCAGAAGCTGGTCTTCCGCATCCTGACGATGATCCTGTGGCTCGCCCCGATCGGTGCGTTCGGTGCCATCGCCAACGTCGTCGGTCAGACCGGTCTGAGCGCGGTCCTGCAGCTCGGTGTGCTGATGATCGCCTTCTACCTCACGTGCGTCGTGTTCGTCTTCGGTGTTCTCGGATCGTTGCTGCGAGCGGTCTCCGGTGTCTCGGTGTTCAAGCTCGTCAAGTACCTCGCCCGCGAGTACCTGCTCATCTTCGCGACGTCGTCGTCGGAGTCCGCGCTGCCGCGCCTGATCGCCAAGATGGAGCATCTCGGTGTCCAGCGCACCACGGTCGGCGTGGTCGTGCCCACCGGTTACTCGTTCAACCTGGACGGCACCGCGATCTACCTGACGATGGCCGCCCTGTTCGTGTCCGACGCGATGGGCAGTCCCCTGAACATGGGT
>NZ_AJVB01000118.1:0-9368 GCF_000278445.1 Rhodococcus sp. R1101 | reverse complement strand
CGACCACGGTGAGGAGACAGTACCGGGGGAGCGGACGCCTCGAAGGTCGGCGCGCACTGATCACCGGAGGTGATTCCGGTATCGGTCGGGCGGTCGCGATCGCCTTCGCCCGGGAAGGCGCCGACGTCGTGCTGGCCTACCTCGACGACGAGGACGCGGACGGGCGGCGAACCGCCGAACTCGTCGAGCACGCCGGTCGACGTGCGGTGCGGATGCCCGGGGACATCCGGGAGGAGGAATTCTGCCGGCGGCTCGTGGACACGACGGTGTCCGAACTCGGCGGCATCGACATCCTCGTCAACAACGCGGCCTATCAGCATCTCGAACCCGGCGGCATCGGCGACATCTCCACCGAGCAGTTCGACCGCGTGATGAAGACGAACCTCTACGCTCTGTTCTGGTTGTCGAAGTTCGCGGTCGCCGCGATGCAGCCGGGTTCGACGATCGTCAACACCACGTCCATCCAGGCGGTGAGCCCGTCGCCCGGACTGCTCGACTACGCGACCACGAAGGCCGGCATCGTCGACTTCACCAAGGGCCTCGCCTCGGACGTGGCGAGCAAGGGAATCCGTGTCAATGCCGTGGCACCCGGACCGATCTGGACCCCCCTCATCCCTGCGACGATGCCGAAGGACGCCTACGGGCAGTTCGGCAGGGACACCCCGCTCGGACGTCCCGGCCAGCCCGCCGAACTCGCGCCCGCCTACGTCTTCCTCGCCTCCCAGGAGTCGAGTTACATCACCGGCGAGACCGTCGCCGTCACCGGAGGGGTTCCGTTCACTTGAGGATCGGAGCGCGAAACGGTCATCGGAGCGCGTAACAGCGTGCACCGGTGGCCATTCCGCGCTCCCGAGTTCTCGAGAACTGCATGTCGAGCAGTTCGGCGACGACGAGCACCACGATCACAACGGAAGCTCGGCGGCACGTTCACGAAAGCTGCGGACCGTGGTCGTTCGTGGTCATGTCATCCGCAGTGTGTGTGCGCCAGTTCTGCTCCCTGGTCAAGGGATTCGAGTGTGCGATGGGCGGGCATCGTCGAGGACCTCCTTCGTGGTGCGGTAGCTATCTGTTCAGCTCGGCACGCACGGTGGCGGCAGCGGCGACGAGATTCGCCAGTGAGGCCGTGACCTCCGTCGTACCGCGGGTCTTGAGCCCACAGTCCGGGTTGACCCACAGTCGGTCGGCGGGCACTGCCTGCAGAGCCGTGCGCAGCAGTGCTGTGATCTCGTCCTCGCTCGGCACCCGCGGCGAATGGATGTCGTACACGCCGGGGCCCACGCCGAGGTCGAACCCGACGGCGTCGAGATCGTCGAGGACCTCCATGTGCGAGCGGGCCGCCTCGATGGACGTGACATCGGCGTCGAGTTCGGCGATCGCCTCGATCACCTCTCCGAACTCCGAATAGCACAGGTGGGTGTGGATCTGCGTGGAGTCGGCGACACCGGATGTCGCCAACCGGAACGCGCCGACCGCCCACTTCAGGTAGTCGGGCTGTTCCGACACGCGCAGCGGCAGGAGTTCACGAAGTGCAGGTTCGTCGACCTGGATGATGCGCACCCCGGCGGCCTGCAGGTCCACGGTCTCGTCGCGGATGGCGAGCGCGATCTGGTCGGCGGTCTCGGCGAGCGGCTGATCGTCGCGGACGAACGACCACGCCAGGATCGTGACGGGGCCCGTGAGCATGCCTTTGACCGGCTTGTCGGTGAGGGACTGGGCGTAGACGATCCACTCGACGGTCATCGGTGCGCGGCGTGCGACGTCACCGTAGAGGATCGGCGGCCGCACACACCGCGTGCCGTAGGACTGTACCCAGCCGTTGGCGGTGGCGAAGAACCCGTGGAGCTGCTCGGCGAAGTACTGCACCATGTCGTTGCGCTCCGGTTCGCCGTGTACCACAACGTCGAGCCCCAGCTCCTCCTGCAGCGCAACCACTTCGGAAATCTCGTCCCGCATCCGCCGCACATACTCGCCGTGGTCGATCTCGCCCGCGCGCAGCGCTGCACGGGCCACCCGGATGCGGGTCGTCTGCGGGTACGAGCCGATCGTGGTCGTCGGCAACAACGGCAGATCGAGATGGCGACGCTGGATCTCGCGCCGACGGTCGGCGGGTGTGCGGGTGCGATCGGTGGAGATCGATGCGAGGACACCGCGCACCCGATCGTTGCGCAGGCGCGGATCCGAGGCCCGCACCTGTGCGGCGGTACGGGCAGCGTCGAGTTCGTCGGTGACGGCGTCGCGTCCCGTACGCAGAGCGGTGGCGAGAGTGACGATCTCCGAGACCTTCTCGTTGCCGAAGGCCAACCACGTGCGCAGCGACTCGTCGAGATCCGGTTCGGTATCGATCGTGTACGGCACGTGCAGTAGTGAGCACGACGACGACACCGCCACGGCCGCTGCGGAACCGAGAAGTGTGGCCAGCGTCGACAAGGCCTGTTCGAGGTCGGTGCGCCATACGTTCCTGCCGTCGACGACACCGGCGACCACGAGCTTGTCGGCGAGTTCGGGCAGACCTGCGATTCCGGTGGTGGTACCGGCGACCAGGTCGACGGCGAGGCCTTCGACTCCGGTATGTGCGAGTCGCTCCAGCGCCGGCCCGAGGCTGCCGAAGTACGACGCGACCAGAATCGCCGGCCGCTTCTGTGCTTGCGCCAGGGCGTCGTACACCCGTCCGATCGCATCGAGAGCAGGTCTGTCGAGGTCGCGGACCAACGCCGGTTCGTCGAGCTGCACCCAGTCGACCCCTGTGTCGGCGATCTGCGCCAACAGGTCCAGATAGTGGGGAACGAGCTCGTCGACCCGATCGAGCAGCGGTCCTTGCCCGTCGACGGGCTTCGACAGCAGCAGGAAGGTCAGTGGACCCAGGACCACGGGGCGGGCCGGCACACCGAGCTCGCGTGCCTCCGCAATCTCACCCAGGATCTTTGTGGCGTCGAGCTCGAAGACGGTGCCGGGTCCGATCTCGGGGACGAGGTAGTGGTAGTTGGTGTCGAACCACTTGGTCATCTCGAGCGGGGCGATATCGTCGGTCCCGCGCGCTGCGGCGAAACAGCGGTCGAGGTCGTCGGCGATACCCGCGACCCGGGGAGGCAACGCCCCGAGCATGATTGCTGTGTCGAGGACGTGGTCGTAGTACGAGAACGTCCCGACCGGGATCGAGTCCAGCCCGGCCGTGTGCTGACGGGACCACGTATCGGCGCGGAGTTGCGCGGCAACCGATTCCAGGCCACCGCGGTCGAGGCGCCCGGCCCAGTAGGCCTCGATGGCCTTCTTCAGTTCGCGGTTCGGTCCGATTCGTGCGGATCCGAGCACGGTGGCGGTGAACGGGGATGCTGTCGGAGCAGACATCAGGTTTTCTCCGGTGTTCGTCGCTGGTGGTCTACCGCCCGACGTACGCGTATCCCGAAACGAGCCCCGTGATCTCGACCTGTGGTCGAGGTGTTGCCGATCGGTGCACGCGCCCATTCCACGAGGCGGCATACCGTCGGGCACGGCGTGCCCGACACGATCGGCAGGTCTTCGGACTTGCAGGCACCCATCCCGATTCCGTCGAGATGGACCTAGTGGCCGTCGCTTCCCGGACTCGGTGTCCAGTGCTGGGTGACGGCGGTCGTTCCTGCATACCGCTGCGGGACAGTCCCGGATTCCCACCGGGTTCCCTCTCACACCCGGTACCTGTCGGCATCGGGTGCTTCGGCGCGCACACGAGGTCTTCGGGGCTCCTCACGACGACATGCGGCGAACCGATCGCAGCGCCGACTATACAAGGGTCGTCCCCACTGTCGGGACGTGTGGACTCGACGACGACCTCCGAGACCGGAATGCAGTCTTCCGTGAACGAATTCGGAAGAGTCGGACCGCCGGGTCGGCTCGGACCCCGTGGCAGGGTCCGAGCCGACGAGCCGGGACGACGAGACTCAGCCGGTCGCGGAGGTCGCCTCGTGGGAGGACTCGGGCGAGCGTCGGCGCTGCAGGAGACCGACGACGACGTCGACGACGAGGAAGGCGAGCAGGCTCAGTCCGAGCAGCGGGACGAACCAGCCGACGACTACTGTCGCAGCCACCACTGCGATTGCCGCGGCCGGAGGGACACGCCTCCACGTACCGCGCAGCGGGGGACGGGGGATCCGGCGCGATCCGCGCGCAGGGCGGCGCTCCCACCACATCAGGTAGCCGTACACGATGATCGTGGCCAAGGCGATCGCGAGACCGAGCAGCACCACCTGATTGAGCAGGCCGAACAGAATGCCCATGTGCAGTCCGATACCCCAGGCGGTGAGTTTGGCGGCCAGGGGCCAGTCGGCGAACCGGTTCACGTCGGTCACCGCGCCGGTGGCGGGGTCCACGGCAACGGCATCGGTGACGAACTGCCAGGGCTGGCGTGTCTCGGTGACGGTGACGGCGGTGTGCTCATCGGCCGGGATGCTCATCTCGACTCGGCCGCCGACTTCGTTCTCGGCCGCGAGAATGAGCGCCGCGTCGAGGAAGTCGATGGTGCGGTCGAGTGTCCGAGGGTCGGCGGACGCGACGCCGTGTCCACCATGGTCGTCGTGTCCTCCCGACCCGGCGGCAGCGGAGGCACCGAGTGCGGCATCTGTGGACGGGGTGGTCCAACTCAACGTGGTGCGCAGCTCACCGATGTTCTCACCGGCGTACTTCGACCAGGTCAACCCGGTGGCGGAGAGGAAGATCAATCCGATGACGATCCACATGCCGGTAGCACCGTGCCGACCGAGAGTGCGCTTCCGTCCTTGCGCGTTGCGGTCGACGGTCAGCAGACGGGCAGATTCCATGTTCCGAATGCGCTGTGTCCGGTAGCGCTGCACCCACAGATACATCCCGCCGAGGGCAACCACCCAGAGCCAGGATGCGGCGAGTTCGCTGTAGAGCCGGCCGGGCTCTCCCAGATGGAGATGCCGGTGCAGCTGGGAGATCCAGGTGCGTACCGGCAGTGCGCTGCTGCTGCCGTAGACCACCGATTCGCCCGTCGACGATGCGGTCACCGGGTCGATGAACACCGCGGTGCGTTCGGATTCCCCCAACGACGGGTCGGTGAACAGCACCCGGGTGGTCTCACCGGCTTCGGAGGCCGGGCGCACCGCCGAGACGGTCAGATCCGGCCGTAGTTGTCGAGCTGCCCGTACCTGATCGGCGACCGGCAATGCCGGACCGGAGGTGTCCACGTGCAGAAGGTCGCGGTAGAGCACCTGTTCGAGAGTCGGAGCGATCGCATAGAGGCCACCGCTGATCGTCGCGATGAGCAGGAACGGGGCGATCAGAACCCCGGCATAGAAGTGAAGTCGCATGATCAGAGGCCGCATGCTGTGAAGCGGCGGAGGGTTCTTCGTTGCAGGCCGGGCGTGTGCCGCGGCGGTGTCGTCCGCGGCGTCTGTACCGCGGTCGAGTTCGGGAACGGACATGAGTGTGTCTCGATTCGGCTGTCGTAGGGCGGTCGCCGTCTGCGCGTTTCCCGGGTGGGTTCACGTGGAAGTACGTGTGCCACGGGAGATGCGGTCGACGAAGCCGCCGTCAGGAAAGCGGGCATCAGGGGACTCGGGCAGATCGAATCCGGTCGATGCCGCTGAGGGCACGCACGCCCTGCGTTCGACCCTCCGGTGGAGGGCGGAGGCGGGACGGCGGAAAGAGAGGGAGGTCGGCCCTGCCGCCGGCGATCGCGTGTTCTCCCGCGCCGGTGACGGGCGCAGCAGAGTGATCGGGAGGGAAGCCGACTACGCCGAGGTCGGCGGTCCGCGCGTACCGGCGGCGGTGCCGGCCAACAACCACAACGACAGCGTCGCCCGATGGATCGGCGTCGCCGACCACACAACGGTCTGCACCGGCGGGACAGAAACGAGCACCAGCAGCACGCGGGTGAAGGCCGCCAGTACGTGCAGGCACGCACCTTCGACGGCGCGCACCAGAGCCGCGGAAACCACAACAGCGGCAAGGTGGGTGGCGAACATCGCGGACGACAGTCCCAGATCGTGCGCGTGGTCGTCGACCACCGTGAGGGTGGTGTGCCCGACCACCTGTCCGGCGGTCAGCGCCGCGAGGAGAAACGTCCGGTTCCGGTCGCGCACGTCGAGGGCGGCGACCGCGGCACCGACACCCGCGCACGCGGCCAGCAGCAGCACCACCGCTGATTGGCTCGGCGGCATGCCGCCACCGGCCATGCCGTGGGCAGCGATACTCACCGCCCCCGACACCGACGCCACGGCAGCACCGCGCACCTGCGCAAGCACCGGCATCCGTGAGTCCACCCCGCGAGGATAACGGTGATGCCCCTCGGGTCTGTTCTCCGGTTCCGGACAGGGCATGGCGATGACGGCGCCCTCCCGCACCGCGGTGGTACCGACGACGAACAGGACACGACCGCTACGCCGTTCGAGTGGCGTTGCACCACCACCGACCTGCACCGCGCCCGGCCCCTGCTTCGGACGAGCCGGAAAATCGGGCATGGTCGGCTCCTGCTAGCCTCGGTGCGTCCATCGCAATGGGATTCGAGGAAGCCGGTGTGAATCCGGCGCGGTACCGCCACTGTGAGCGGCGCTTCGACAAGCGTCTGCGAGCCAGATACTCACCCCATTCGTACCTTTCGGCATCGGGGCGGCATACCCCGAGAAAGGCTGCGCGAAGCCGTGCACCCATCTCTCTCTCATTCTGTCTCCGCTGTGCCTCCTCGGCGTCCGGCTCCTGCCGCAGGGCGCGCCATCGCGAGCGCCCACGCACCGGGAATCGGTGATCGGGTCGCTGCGACCCGCCCCCTCCCTGCCTCGACGCTGCCCGAGTGCCGAATTCCCCAGCGCATCGAGAGGGAGGCCGTCGCGTGACTTCGCTGAACTGTCGGACACTGACCGTCGCCGCCGCATGTCTGACACTGATCAGCGTGAGCGCATGTAGCGCAGACGAGAAGGAGAGCGCCGCGTCGGCCGACTCCATGACCGTCGAGAACTGCGGGATCGACGTCACCGTGGAAGCGCCACCGGAGCGCGTGTATGCCGCCTACCAGCCGGCTATCGAGATCGCGCATGCGCTGGGGATCAGCGATCGTCTGATCGAGACCGCCTTCCTCGACGCTCAGGTGCTGCCCGAGTACGCAGATGCCCAGGAGCAGGTGCCGTACGTCGAGAAGCTCCCCAGCCGTGAGGCGCTTCTGGCCACCGGGCCCGACTTCGTCCTGTCGGGCTACAACAACGTGTTCACCGAGGACGGCGCCGGCGACGAGAGCTTCGGCACGCGGGCAAGTCTGGCCCGCCTCGGTATTCAGAGCTGGATCCTCAGCCCGCTGTGCCCCAGCGCGGACGGACTGTCGGACGAGGCGATCGACCCCGCCACCGTGAGCGTCGAGACGATCTACGACGACCTGCGCGACCTCGGGGCCCTGTTCGACGTCGAGGAGCGCGCCGAGGAGGTCATTGCCGACCAACAGCAGCGCATCGCGGCGGTCGACCAGGTGCTGGCCGGGGCGGACCGCCCGAGCGTCGCGATCGTCCTGCTCGACGAGGGCGGTGGCATCCGAGTCGCCGGTGGCATCGACTTCGGTAACCGGATCATCGCGCAGGCCGGGGGTGTGAACGCCTTTGCCGACCTTGTCGAGCGACGCCACGTCGCGATCGACCTCGAAGAGCTGATCCGTCGCGACCCCGATGTCATCCTGACCAGCACCTGCTGCGATGCCTCCTATACCCGCCAGGACGGCGCCGAGGAGGCGCAGACGATCATGCGGAACCCGGCGCTCGCGGGCCTGTCGGCCGTGCGGAACGGTGCCGTGCATCCGTTCCTGTTCGCCGACCGCGCCGCCGGAGTCCGGATCGCCCATGCAATCGAGCTGCTGGCCTCGCTGCTGCATCCCGACCTGTTCCCGGCCGTCCCGGACGAGACCGGACAAGACGGGGGCGAGTGAGGTAGGCGGTGAGGACGGCGGCAACGACCCCAGAGCGATCTGCGGACGGTCCGGCCACGGCTGCCGGCGCGCCTGTCGTGCGTTCCGGCCTGCTGAGCGGCAACCGTACTCGTCTGCTCGGCCTCGCGGTGGCCACGATTGTCCTGGTGGCCGCGACCCTCGGCTCGGTCCTGTTCGGCACCCTGCCGGTCGGTCTCTCCGACGTGGCCGGGGCCGTGACTGGCTCAGCGGACAGTGACGTCGAGCGCGTGGTGCGATATATCCGCATCCCGCGGACCGTGACCGGACTGCTGGCCGGGATGGCGCTGGGCGTCGCCGGTGCGGTGATGCAAGGTCTGACCCGCAACCCCTTGGCGGGGCCCGGACTGTTGGGCATCAACGCCGGCGCGGCACTGGCGGTGGTCTCGGCGATGGTCGGTCTCGGCATCACGAGCGCTGCCGGTTACGTGTGGTTCGCCTTCGCAGGAGCCGCGGTGGCCGCCGTTTTCGTCTACCTGCTCGGCTCGCTCGGGCCGGGTGGTGCCACACCGGTGAAGCTCGCTCTGGCCGGGTCGGCGTTCACCGCGCTCCTGGGCGCGGTCACCACCATGATCACGCTCCAGGACGCCTCCACGATGGAGGACTTCCGTTATTGGGTCGTGGGATCGTTGACCCGTTCGGACAGTGAAACTCTGGCCGCGGTGGCGCCGTTCATCGCTGCCGGCGTCGTCCTTGCCGTGGGCCTGACCCGCGCGCTGAATGCTCTGGCTCTGGGTGACGATCTCGCCCGCAGCCTCGGTGCCCGTATGTGGATCGACCGCACCGCA
Source organism: Rhodococcus sp. R1101 (assembly GCF_000278445.1). Taxonomy (NCBI): domain Bacteria; kingdom Bacillati; phylum Actinomycetota; class Actinomycetes; order Mycobacteriales; family Nocardiaceae; genus Rhodococcus; species Rhodococcus sp. R1101. The sequence goes on along the minus strand of NZ_AJVB01000118.1, from coordinate 662 downwards.
GGGGCTCTCGCCGTGGTCCTGCTTGCGGGTGGCGCCACCGCTATCGCAGGTCCGGTCGGGTTCATCGGGCTCGTGGTACCCCACATCGCACGGATGATCACGGGCCCGGACTACCGCTGGGTGCTCGCCTGGACCATCGTGCTCGCGCCCATGCTGCTGCTGATCGCCGACATCCTCGGACGTGTCCTGGTCCGGCCCGAACAGCTGCAGGTCGGAATCATCACCGGCCTGGTCGGCGCCCCGTTCTTCCTCTACCTGGTCCGCAACCGCAAGGTGGTCGGCACATGAGTTCGCTGGTGCGCCGCGGTCCGACCCGCGACACGCTCTCGGTGGCCCCGCGAGGTACCTCGGTCTCCTTTCGGGTCAGCCGCTCCTCGGTGCTGCTCACCGTCGTCGCCGGCGTGGCCGCCGTTGCGGTCGCCACGGCGTCCTTGGTCCTCGGGGTGTACCCGATCTCGGTTTCCGACGCCATCACCATCGTGGGCGGCGGAGGCACCCTCATCGAGCGCGATGTCGTTCTGGGCGACCGTCTGCCCCGGGCATCGACCGGGCTCGGTGTCGGCGCGGCTTTTGCGCTCTCGGGGGCCATATTGCAGCGCATTGCCGCCAATCCGCTCGTCAGCCCCGACATCATCGGCATCAACTCCGGGGCTGCGATGGGC
>NZ_AJVB01000117.1:0-9378 GCF_000278445.1 Rhodococcus sp. R1101 | reverse complement strand
GCTTCTTCTGGAAGATCTCATACGCGCGCGGTGCGTCGTCGAGCGGGAGGCGGTGGGTGGCGAAGTCGTCGACTCCCAGCGGATCCTCGTCGGTCAGCAGCGGCAGGATCTCCGGGACCCAGTTCAACACGTTCGCCTGCCCCATACGGAGACGGATCTGCTTGTCGAACAGGGTGAGCATCGGCATCGGGTCCGCCGCCCCGCCGTACACGCCACTCAGCGAGATCGCGCCACCACGTCGCACGACGTCGATCGCGGTGTACAGCGCGTGGAGACGATCGAGGCCGGCCTTCTCCATGAACGGCCCGGCGATCGCCGACGGCAGGAGGCCCGCAGCGCTCTGGGCGAGCTTCGCAACGGGGGAGCCGTGCGCTTCCATGCCCACCGCGTCGATCACCGAATCGGTACCGCGCCCGTTCGTCATGTCGCGGATAATGTCGCCCGGGTTGTCGTCGACCTCGCGGAGATCGACGACCTCGATGCCGCGGGAAGCCGCGCGGGCGAGTCGTTCGGGAACGAGATCCACACCGATCACCCGGGCGCCCTTGTGTGCGGCGATGCGGGCGGCCATCTCCCCGATGGGGCCGAGGCCGAGCACCGTCACGCTGCCCCCGTCGGGGATCTCCGCGTATTCGACGGCCTGCCATGCGGTGGGCAGCACGTCGGAGAGGTAGACGAAGCGATCGTCCGCCGGGCCCTCGGGGACCTTGATGTGAGTGGCATCGGCGTGAGGTACCCGCAGGTACTCGGCCTGCCCGCCCGGCACGCTGCCGTAGAGCTTCGAGTAGCCGAACAGGGCGGCGCCCGTACCCTCCTCCCGGACCTGAGTGGTCTCGCACTGCGAATGCAGTCCGTGGGAACACATGAAGCACTGACCGCAGCACACCTGGAAGGGGATCACCACCCGGTCGCCGGGCTTCAGCTTCGTGACTCCGGAACCCACCTCCTCGACGATGCCCATCGGCTCATGGCCGAGGATGTCGCCGGGAGTCATGAAGGCTCCCAACACCTCGTACAGGTGCAGGTCGGAGCCGCAGATGTTCGTGGTGGTGACGCGGATGACGGCGTCACCGGCCTCCTGGATCGTCGGGTCGGGCACCGTGTCGACGCTTACGTTGCGGCGGCCCTGCCATGTCACTGCCTTCATGTCGCTCCTCGCCTCCTCGGGTGAAGGAATGTCGGGCCGTGCCCGGCATGTGTCTCCCGATGCCTACCCGGACTCGGAGCGGGCAAACGCTGCCCGCGAGCGGGGCCCTGCCGCGCCGCACATGTTTGCGCGTGCCGGAGGAGAGGTATGTCGCCACAGAACCGAATCACCGCGACACATGTCTGTGGCCGCTCTTGCGGGAGCGCAGCCGCACAGAAGGAGGTCAGGTGACCACTTCGGACCCCGAACACCACGGAAGCCAGGATCCCGAACCTTCGCGTACCCCGGATCTCGAGCCCGGTGGCGGCGTGGCGCCCGGATCGACGCCCCCGGACTCGGGGACGACGTCCGGGCTGTCCGCTCCGGAACCGGACACGAGAAATCGATTCCCCCTCAGCGGGTGGCTCACGCTTCTCGCCGTCGCGGTGATCGTGATCATCTTCGTCGCCGCGATCTTCGGCATCCTCGCCTGACGGTTCGCTCGGCGAGCGCCCGGGACGATCTCAGGGACGTCCGCGGCGCGGTAACCGCACGACCTGCACGAAGAACTCGTCGATCTGCTTCACGGCACCGATGAACTGGTCGAGATCGACCGGCTTGGTGACGTAGGCGTTGGCGTGCAGCTTGTAGCTGCGCAGGATGTCCTCCTCGGCCGAGGAGGTCGTGAGTACCACGATGGGGATGTCGGACAGTTCGGGATCGGACTTGATCTTCGTCAGGACCTGCCGGCCGTCGTATTTCGGCAGGTTGAGGTCGAGCAGGATCAGGTCCGGGCGCGGAGCGTTCTCGTGGGCGCCCCGTCGGTACAGAAAGTCGAGGGCTTCCTCCCCATCGTGGACGACGTGGAGGGCATTGCCGATCTTGTTGTCCTCGAATGCTTCGCGGGTCATGAGCTCGTCGCCCGGATCGTCCTCGACCAGCAGGACGTCCACCGGACGGGCAGCGGGATAGGTCACGTAGTGCTCCTCAGGCGGTGGTCCCGTGCTTCTGCTCGCCGGGTGGTGGTGCGGTTCCGAGGGTGAAGCAGATTCGAGTGCCCTCGGGGTGAGTATCGCTGTACTCGGTGTCGATCCAGATTCTTCCCGCGTGATACTCGACGATTTTCTTGCACAATGCCAATCCGATACCGGTGCCCTGATAGTCCTCGCGGGGATGGAGGCGCTGGAAGATCACGAACACCTTCTCGGCGTATTCGCTGTCGATCCCGAGGCCGTTGTCGATTACGCAGAACTGCCACTGCGAGCTCGACTCGTCCTCGACCTTCTCGCACTCGATCCGGATGACGGGAGTGCGATCGGGATGCCGGAACTTGATCGCATTGCCGAGCAGGTTCTGCCACAACATCGTCAGCAGTGTCGGGTCGCCCGTCAGTTCGGGTAGCGAGTCGGGTCGTTCGATCCGAGCCTGCGACTCCTCGATCGACGCCGAGAGATTGAACAACGCCTTGTCGAGCGGTCGCCCGAGGTCCACCCGGACATAGGCATCGTGCACGCGCCCGACCCGCGAGAAAGCGAGCAGGTCGCTGATCAGGACCTGCATGCGCTTCGCGCCGTCCACGGCGTATTCGACGTACTGCCGCCCACGATCGTCGAGGACGTCTCCGTAGCGCTTCTCGAGGAGCTGGCAGAAGGACGCGACCTTCCGGAGCGGCTCCTGCAGGTCGTGCGATGCGACATAGGCGAACTGCTCGAGTTCGGCGTTGGAACGTCGTAGTTCCTCGGCCTGGGCGTCGAGATCCTCCGCTTGTCTGGCCAACAGGCTCTGTTGCTTGCGGGAATCCGACAGCGCATCGGCGATACGACCGCGCATCGTCTCGACGTCGAGGGCCAGTGCCCGGATGTCCTTCGGCCCCTGCGGATAGATGTGCTGGTAGAAGTTCTCCTCCAGCGCGACCCGGCGACTGGCGTTGCGGAGTTTGCTGAGCGGCACGGCGACGAGATTGTGGACGAGGGCCACCATCGCGAGGCCGGTGAGGATGAACGTGATCACCATGGCGATCAGGACCGAGTTGCGGATCGTCCGGGACTGCACGAGATCGTCGAGGTTCTCCTCGAGCACACGGGAGAGCGCACTGTTCTCCTGGACGAACATCGACCGGATCTCACCGAAGGTCAGCCGGTCCTCCTCGGCCAGGTTCGCATCGACGGGGCGCGGCTGCCCGGGCACGACGGTGGCGATGATCGGCTCTGCGTATTGCGTCTGCCACTGCCGGGCGGTGGCGTCGATGGAGTCGATGTCGGCGAGGAGCTCGGGATGGTCGGCGAGGAGTTCACGGAGGTGATCGAGGGCGACCTGCTGATCGGCTCGGCCGGCGCGATACGGCCCGAGGAAGATCGGGTCGGTCGTGAGCGCATACCCGCGGACTGCGGTCTGCTGATCGAGCAGTGAGCTCTGCAACCGGTAGGCCTCCGTCATCGCGGGCTGGATCCGCCCGGTCACCTCGTCGGTGATCTGCACGGTGCGCTGGATGAAGATTCCGCCCACGATCGAGCCGAGGACGGCGAAGACCGCGAGGACCGCGAACGCGACCTGGAACCAGCTCTGCACGACCAGCCGCGACGAGAATCGCTCGATACGCGGTTCGGGAACCGAAGGATCCCTCATCGCTGCACCGTCGCTCCGACCTCGGCGGAACGCACGATACCGATCACATCCACCCCAGCTTCCCGGTCCGTGCCCGATTCACGCCGAAGGCGAGGACTCCCGACGGCGGTGCGGACCGGACCTTTCGGTCTGCGAACACACGTTTGGACGGGCTGCCTGCTGAACCCAGGAGCGAACTGTAACCCACCGGTGCGGCGCCCCCGGAGCCAGCCATGGGCTCGGAAAACTCCCGGGTGCCGGAACGGCTCCAGGGTCGGTCGGGTACCGGCAGCTCGCGTCCTCGGCCGAGACCTCGGGAGCCGAACTCGGCGCGGTCGATCAGATCGGTCGCACCGTGAGGATCTGGGACATCGTGCCGATGGGGCCGGTGGTGTCGTGCAGCACCGTGCTCGTCAGGCCGATGCCGTCGGTACCGAACGAGACCGACGTGTCGAAACCGACCCATTCCCCCCGAGGTTCGGTGAACAGGTGCACGGTGAGGTCGAGATTGGGGAAGGCGACCTTCCTCGGGTCGGCGCGCACCGCCATGCCGTTGGCGATGTCGAACAGACCGGCCGTGGCGGCGAGACCGCTGACCTTCTCGCCGTCCACGAGCGCGAGCGGCGTGCGCACCCAGAAGGAGGCCCGTCCGGGACCGGTCGAGGTGCGGCGCACCTCGACGGAGTCGATGAATCCTCCCGGCCACAGGGTCGTCGGATCCCAGGGTTCGCTGTCCTCGGGCGAGGGGATCGACTGCAGAGCGGTGCCGGCGATCTCCGCGGTGGGCCGGGTCTGCATCAGCCACGCCCGGGCGCGCACGATCGCGCGCCCGTCGTGGGCCAGGGTGGCCTCGACGAGTTCGATGGTGCGACCGGGACGCAGGACCTCGACGGTCGTGACGACGGGACCGACCGGCACGGTGCCGAGGATGTCGTACGACAGGCGCCCGATCACCAGTCCGTCGTCGCGTCGGGTGTCGCGGTCGCATTCGATGACGTGGGCGATCAGACCGAGGGCGGGAGCGATGTGCTGTTCGGCCTCGTTCCACGCCCCGCCGACGTGCTCGGTGGCGCGGAAGGATGTCGGACCGAGTCGTTCGAAATAGCTCATGCGGTCTCCGTTCGGGCCGTGTCGGCCGGGGATGCTGTGTCTGCCAGGGATGCCGAAGGGGTCGCGGTGAGGGCCGACAGGGCCATGCGTCGCAACACCGCGCGGGTGCTCTCGGGGGAGCGCGGGTCGGCGCTGTGCGGTGTCGAGTTGATGAGCCCGAAGGTCGCGTGCGCCATCGTGCGTGCATCGGATTCGGGCAGTACCGGGTCGATGCGGCGCAGTACGCCGACCCAGATCTCGACGTAACGACGCTGGGTCACCCGCACCTCCCTCTGTGCCTCGTCGGGGAGGGACGCGAACTCGCGGTCCTGCACGCGGATGAGGTCGGGCTCCCCCAAGGCGAAGTCGAGATGGAAGTCGACCAGGCCCTCGAGGGCGTCGCGCGGTTCGGGATTCGTCTCGGCGACCTGCGTGCCACCTGCGAGCAGACGGCGGCTGATCTCGACGAGGATCTCGACGAGCAGGGCGTCCTTGTTGGGGAAGTGCCGGTACACGGCGGGTCCGCTGATACCCACGGCGGCACCGAGATCCTCGAGGCGGACCCCGGGGAATCCGCGTTCGGCGATCAGGTGCGCTGCGGCACGCAGGAGGTCGCGTCGGCGTTCCGCCTTGGCGAGGCTACGCCGCGTCGGGCGTCCCGAGGCGGTCGAGACGTCGATCGCGGACTGGGTCATGAAAATCTCCGCTCGGTGTGGTCTGGACAACTCGGTTAATCATAACTAACCTGGATTTCAGTTAATGACGATTATTCGATCTACCGAGGATGGTGTTCGTGACGACCGCTGAGACGGCCTCGACAACCAGCCGCGACCAGCACGAACAGCTGGTCGGAGAGCTCCGGGACAAGCTCGCTGCCGCGGCGCGGGGTGGTAGTGAGAAATCACGGGAACGGCACGTCGCACGGGGCAAACTGCTTCCCCGCGACCGCGTGGACGAACTCCTCGACACCGGCAGTCCGTTCCTCGAGCTGTCACCCCTCGCGGCGAACGGCATGTACGACGACGAGTGCCCCGGCGCCGGCATGATCGCCGGAGTCGGCCGCGTCGCCGGCCGTGAGTGCGTGATCGTCGCCAACGACGCCACCGTCAAGGGCGGCACCTACTACCCGATCACGGTCAAGAAGCACCTGCGGGCACAGGAAGTCGCACTGCAGAACAACCTGCCGTGCCTGTACCTCGTCGACTCGGGTGGCGCCTTCCTGCCGCGGCAGGACGAGGTCTTCCCCGACCGCGAGCACTTCGGCCGTATCTTCTACAACCAGGCCACCATGAGCGCCAAGGGAATTCCGCAGATCGCCGCGGTCCTGGGCTCGTGCACCGCCGGTGGCGCCTACGTCCCCGCGATGAGCGACGAGGCCGTCATCGTCCGCAACCAGGGCACCATCTTCCTCGGCGGCCCGCCGCTGGTGAAGGCCGCGACCGGCGAGGTCGTCACCGCGGAGGAGCTCGGCGGCGGCGACCTGCACTCGAAGATCTCGGGTGTCACCGACCACCTGGCCGAGGACGACCGCGACGCGCTGCGCATCGTGCGCGACATCGTCTCCACCTTCGGTCCGCGCACTCCGCGCCCGTGGGACGTCGAACCCACCACCGAGCCCGAGGCCGACCCCGCCGAGCTGTACGACGTGGTGCCCACCGACTCGCGCATCCCCTACGATGTGCACGAGGTCATCACCCGCGTGGTCGACGGCTCCTCCTTCCACGAGTTCAAGGCCGAGTACGGCAAGACCCTCGTCACAGGCTTCGCGCGTATCCACGGCCACCCGGTCGGCATCGTCGCGAACAACGGGGTGCTCTTCGGCGAATCCGCCGTCAAGGGCGCGCATTTCATCGAACTGTGCGACAAGCGTTCGATCCCGCTGGTGTTCCTGCAGAACATCTCCGGCTTCATGGTCGGCCGCGACTACGAGGCCGGTGGCATCGCCAAGCACGGCGCGAAGATGGTCACCGCGGTCGCGTGCGCGCGGGTGCCGAAGCTGACCGTCGTCATCGGCGGGTCGTACGGCGCGGGCAACTACTCGATGTGCGGGCGCGCGTATTCGCCCCGCTTCCTGTGGATGTGGCCCAACGCCCGCATCTCGGTCATGGGTGGTGATCAGGCTGCCTCGGTGCTGGCCACGGTGCGCTCCGATCAGCTCGACGCCTCGGGCAAGCCCTGGACGCCGGAGCAGGAGGAGGACTTCAAGGCTCCGATCCGTGAGCAGTACGAGGCGCAGGGCAACCCCTACTACTCGACCGCACGTCTGTGGGACGACGGCATCATCGATCCCGCAGACACCAGAAAAGTTCTCGGACTGGCACTGTCGGTGTGCGCCAACGCCCCGCTCGAGCCGGTCTCCTACGGCGTCTTCCGGATGTGAGTGCACCCATGACTGATACGACTCGGATCGACACGGTGTTGGTCGCCAACCGCGGTGAGATCGCGGTGCGCGTCATCCGCACCCTGAAGGCGATGGGCATCCGCTCGGTCGCCGTGTTCAGCGAGGCCGACCGCGACGCGCGGCACGTGCAGGAAGCGGACACCGCGGTGCTGCTCGGGCCGGCTGCGGCGCGCGAGAGCTATCTGGTGATCGACAAGGTGATCGACGCGGCCCTCGCGACCGGCGCGCAGGGCATCCATCCCGGTTACGGATTCCTGTCGGAGAACCCGGCTTTCGCCGCCGCGTGTGCCACCGCGGGCATCGCCTTCCTCGGCCCGTCCGCCCACGCCATCGAGACGATGGGCGACAAGATCACCGCCAAGGCGGCGGTGTCGGAGTTCGGCGTTCCCGTCGTCCCTGGCATCTCCCGTCCCGGCCTGACCGACGCCGAACTGATCGAGGGCGCCGACGAGGTGGGTTATCCCGTGCTCGTCAAGCCGTCGGCCGGTGGTGGCGGCAAGGGTATGCGGCTGGTGGAGGATCCGAAGGACCTGCCCGCCGCGCTCGAATCCGCCCGCCGCGAAGCTGCTTCGGCGTTCGGCGACGACACCCTCTTCCTCGAGCGGTTCGTGCAGCGTCCCCGACACATCGAGGTTCAGGTGCTCGCCGACGCGCACGGCAACGTCGTGCACCTCGGCGAGCGCGAGTGCAGCCTGCAGCGACGCCATCAGAAGGTCATCGAGGAGGCACCCTCTCCACTGCTCGACGAGGTCACCCGCGCCCGCATCGGTGAGGCCGCATGCAACACCGCGCGCAGTGTCGACTACACCGGCGCCGGCACCGTCGAGTTCATCGTCTCCGCCGACAAGCCGGACGAGTTCTTCTTCATGGAGATGAACACCCGGTTGCAGGTCGAGCATCCCGTCACCGAGATGGTCACCGGCCTCGACCTCGTCGAATGGCAGGTGCGCATCGCCGGGGGCGAGCCACTCGGCTTCACCCAGGACGACATCACCCTCACCGGTCACGCGATCGAGGCCCGCGTCTACGCCGAGGATCCCGCTCGCGGCTTCCTCCCGACCGGTGGTGAGGTCGCCGACGTCGTCGAGCCCAGCGGCCCCGGGGTACGCGTCGACTCCGGTATCCGGGCCGGCACCGTCGTGGGCAGCGACTACGACCCGATGCTCGCCAAGGTCATCGCCCACGCCGACAACCGCGCCGCAGCGCTGCGCCGTCTCGACCGGGCGCTCGCGCAGACCGCGGTGCTCGGCGTCGTCACCAACGTCGACTTCGCGCGATTCCTGCTCGCCGACGACGACGTGATCGCCGGCGCGCTCGACACCGGCCTGCTCGACCGTCGACTCGGCGACTACACCCCACCCACGACCGCCGATTCCACGCTCGTCGCCGCGGCGATCCTGCGGTGGCTCGACCGCTGGGCGGACGACACCACCGATCCGTGGGCGGTGCCCGACGGCTGGCGTGTCGGTGCCCACCGCCCCGTCACGTCGCGGCTCACCTCGGGCGACCGCACCGCGCACGTGCGCCTGACGGGAACCCCGGCCGCGGGCCTCGCCGAGGTCGAGGACGGTGAGACCTACCGCTTCAGCGCGGTGCTGCACGGCTCCGATCTGGCGGTGGTGCTCGACGGTCGTCGTCACAGCTACCGTGTCGGCGAATCCGACGGTGCGGTATGGCTTTCCGACGGCCACGGCAGCGTCGCCGTCCGTGAGGTGCGGGAGGCGTCGGTGCGCGGCGACGACGCGCACGCCGGTGATGCCGACATCACCAGTCCGATGCCCGGTGCCGTCATCGCGGTGTCCGTCTCGTCCGGCGACACCGTCACGGCCGGGCAGACGCTCGTCGTCGTCGAGGCCATGAAGATGGAACATTCGCTCACCGCTCCCGTCGACGGCACCGTCGAACTGTTCGCGACCGCCGGTGAGCAGGTCAAGGTCGATCAACTTCTCGCGCGGGTCACCCCGCACGCCGACACGGAGGAAGCACAGTCATGACGGAATACCTGGCCACGGGCCAACTTCCCGACGAGTACGAGCAGCTGCGCAAGACGGTCGCCGACTTCGCGCGCACCGTGGTCGCGCCGGTCGCCGCACAGCACGACGCCGAGCACTCGTTCCCCTACGAGGTCGTGCAGGGCATGGCCGAGATGGGTCTGTTC
>NZ_AJVB01000116.1:0-9420 GCF_000278445.1 Rhodococcus sp. R1101 | reverse complement strand
GCGGTCTCCCGATCCGGGTAGGGCCCCATGCGGTTGAGGGCGTGCGGATCCTTGCCCTGGGAGACCTTCCCCGTACGCACGTCGTAGTACCAGCCGTCGTCGCTCATGGTCTCAGTGTGCCCGAACGACGTCCTCGTGTACGGGCAACCCGTCGGCGGGCGTGGCGCGGTACTGTCGGGCCGCACACATGTGCTCGATGTCCGAACGCGCATGTGCTCGATGTCCGAACGAAGGAGCACGCCATGTCCTACATCCTCTACGACGCGTTGCTGCCCTGGCTGGGTCCGGATGCGGCCTCGTACTGGGCGCACCTGCTGGTCATCGATCCGATCTGATCCGACCGGTGGCTACGCGGAGGGATCGGGAGACGCCGGGCGAACGAGCCGGCCTGTAAGCCGGATCCTGTCCCCCGCCGAAACGGGGTGGCGACCATCCATCTGGGCACACCGTCGCCGGGTACCTCGAGCGGTTCACCCGCAGGCTCGGGCGAGCAGCCCTCGAACACCTGCGCAGTCGCACCGCACGCGATGCGACCTTCAACCTTGCTCCGGGCGGGGTTTACCTAGCCGCCCCGGTCACCCGGGGCGCTGGTGCGCTCTTACCGCACCCTTTCACCCTTACCTGCCGTACGGCAGGCGGTTTGCTTTCTGTGGCACTGTCCCGCGAGTCACCTCGGGTTGCCGTTAGCAACCGCCCTGCTCTGTGGAGTCCGGACTTTCCTCGATTCGGGGCCTGGCACCGTCCGGTGCCGGTTCCCCGCGCCGCGGCCGCCCGGCCGACTCGTTCGCTCGAACAGACTATCCCGCAGTGTGTCGGCGCCGCCAACTACGGTGCCCGTATGACGCGACTCGTGGCTCTGCTGCGCGGAATCAACGTCGGCGGCATCCGGATCCGGATGGCCGATCTGAAGGAGGTCTTCGACGCTCTCGGCTTCGAGAACGTCCGCACCGTGCTCGCCTCCGGCAACGTGCTCTTCGACGCCGGCGACGACCCCGCCACCGCGAAGGCCGGGATCGAGGCCGCGCTGACCGAGCGGTTCGGTTACGAGGCCTACACGTTCGTCCTCGAGCAGTCGTTTCTCACGCGGGTCGTCGAGGCCTATCCTTTCGACGCCACCCGTACCGACCGGCATTCGTACGTGGTGTTCGTGTCCGATCCCGCAGTGCTCGAAGAGTTCGCCGCCCGGTCGGGCGATCTCGATCCGAAGGTCGAGTGCATCGAGCAGGGCGAGGCCGTCCTCTACTGGCAGGTGGAGAAGGGTTCGACGCTCGACAGTGCCGTGGGGAAGCAGTCGGGTGCGGCGCGGTACAAGGCGACGACGACCGTCCGGAACCTCAACACGCTGCGGCGGCTGATCTGACGGGGCCGGTCGCCGGCCCGCCGGACGATCCCCGGATGCGCACACGCCCTGACATCCCACCGCAGAAAATTTCCCGGCGGCCGTGTAACGCATGCTGCCGGCCGACGGATAAACCGAACGAGTGGCCGCGCAGACAACCCCCCGACATGTCTGCGCGGCCACTTTCGGTTTCGCGACCCCTCCCGGTTCAGAGGTGCGAGGTGTCGTTCACGAGCCGCACCGACGACCCGCCGTCCGGATAGAACTCGGCGATGCTGAGCGATGCGAGATCCAGATGCAGGCGGTACAGCAGCGACGGGCCCGACTCGAGCGCCATCTGCAGGACCGTCTTGATGGGCGTGACATGAGAGACGACCAGCACGGTCGAGCCGGCGTAGTCGGTGAGCAGGTCGTCGCGCACGGAGGCGATCCGCTCGGCCACCTCGTCGAAACTCTCGCCGTTCGGGGGCCGCACTGAGGTGTCGCCGAGCCACCGCCGATGCAGTTCGGGATCGCGACGCGCGGCCTCGCCGAAGGTGAGACCTTCCCAGTCGCCGAAATCCGTCTCGATGAGCCCGTCGTGCACCGTCACCGGCAGGTCGAGAGCGTCGGCGGCCGCGGCGGCCGTCTCCCGCGCCCGCCCCAGCGGCGACGACAGGACGGCGGTGATGCCCCCACGGGCACCGAGGCGCCGGGCCGCGGCGACCGCCTGGTCGCGACCGAGTTCGGTCAGCGCAGGGTTGCCGCGCCCCGAATAGCGCCGCTCGACCGACAGCGTGGTCTGCCCGTGGCGCAGCAGCAACAGCCGGGTCGGCGACCCGATCGCACCGGTCCAGCCGGGTGAGGCCGGAACAGCCGGATCGGGCACGGGCACGACCGGCGGGGTCGTGACGTTCTCGGTCGTCGCCGACGGCGGCAGCGGCCGTGCCACGGTGTCGGATGCGACATCCATCAGTGCTTCCGCCGCCGCGTCCATCGCGGCATTGGCCAACCGGTCGGCGTACGCGTTCTCCGCGCGCGGGATCCACGTGAAGTCGACGCTGCGGAACCGACCTGCCAGCTCACGCGCCTGCGCGGCCAACGGGATCATGTCGGGATGCTTGACCTGCCACCGCCCGCTCATCTGCTCGACGACGAGCTTCGAATCCATGCGGACCTGCACCTCGTCGGCGCCGAGTTCGGCGGCGGCGGTGAGACCAGCGATCAGGCCCTTGTACTCGGCGACGTTGTTGGTCGCGCGCCCGATGCTCGCCTGCCGTTCGGCGAGGACTGTCCGATGGTCGGCATCGAAGACGACGGCACCGTAGCCGGCCGGTCCGGGATTTCCGCGCGAACCACCGTCCGCTTCGACGACGACCGTCGTCACAGGCCGGATTCCTTGGTGCGGACCATGATCGCGTCGCACTCCGGGCACCGGACCAGCAGATCCGCGGGTGCGGCCGCGATCCGGGCGATCTCACCGCGGTCGATCTCGAGGCGGCACGCGCCGCAACGGCGGCCCTGCAACAGCGCGGCACCGATGCCGGACTTCTCACGCTGCTTCTCGTAGACCGTCACCAGTTCCGCCGGGAACACCGCGAGCAGCGCCTCACGATCACTGCGGCACCGCTGCTCGGCCACCTCGATGTCGGCGATGGCCTCGTCGCGGGCCCGGACGGCGTCGCCGAGCCGGTCGTCGACCTGCGACACCTGCGCACCGGCATGGTCGTGGTCGGCCTTCGACGCCTCCCGCCGCTCCATCACGTCGAGCAGGTCGTCCTCGAGTGCCGCCTGGCGACGTTCGAGGCTGGTGAGTTCGTGCTGCAGTTCGGTGAGCTGCTTCGATCCCACCGAGCCGCCCTCGAGCAGCGACCGGTCGCGGTCGGCACGCAGACGTACGGCCTCGATCTCACCCTCGAGCTTCCGGATGTCCCGGTCGAGGTCGTCGAGGATGATCTCGACGGCCACCGCGGCATCCTTGCGCGCGTTGCGCTCGGTCTGCAGGCGATCCACCTCCTGCTGTTCGGGCAGTGTCCGACGGCGATGCGCGAGGCGGTTCAATTCTGCGTCCACGGCGGCGAGGGACAGCAGCTTGGCCTGCACGGTGGGTTCGACGTTCACTCGGGTGGTTCCTGCTTTCGGTGGTGTGTCGGCGGGCCGGGAGTCGGCTGCCACGCGGGACGTGTCGTAGCTGATTACCGTACCGCGCCCGCCGCGGTCGTCCAGGGATCGGTGCGCAACTCGCTGACCCGCGCCTGCCAGCCGTCCCGGCCGGCGAACGCCTCGTCCAGGATGTCGCGGGCCTGCGCGCACCACGGGTACTCGCTCGCCCAGTGAGCGACGTCCACCAGCGCGGGACCTCCCGCACGCAGGTGCTCGTCGGCGGGATGATGCCGCAGGTCGGCGGTGACGTAGACGTCGACACCGCGCGCAGTGGCGAGACCGAGGAAGGAATCACCGGAGCCGCCGCACACCGCCACGGTCCGCACGGGCCGGTCGGGATCGCCCGCGCCGCGAACACCCCACTCGGTGGCCGGCAGCGCGGCGGCGACATCCTCGGTGAACTCGCGCAGCGTGCGTGTCTGCGGCAGCTCTCCCACCCGCCCCAGGCCACGATCGCTCGGCAGGTCGGCGAGTTCGAGGATGTCGAAGGCCGGTTCCTCGTAGGGGTGCGCCTCGCGCAGAGCCGCGAGTACCGCCGCCCGCGACCGGCGCGGCGCGATCACCTCGATCCGGTCCTCGGGGACGCGTTCGAGGTCGCCGACCGAACCGATGGCCGGGTCGGCGCCGTCGACCGGGCGGAACTGACCGGTGCCCGAGGTGGTCCAGCAGCATTCGCGGTAGTTGCCCAGGGCGCCCGCACCCGCCGCGAACAGACCCGCGCGCACCGTCTCGGCGGCGTCGGCCGGCACCATGACGACCCACTTGTCGGTTGCGGGTTCGGGCTTGGCCTCGAGCGGTCGCAGCCCGGTCAGACCCAGTGCCGCGGCCAGCGCGTCCGAGACACCGGGATTCGCCCGGTCGGCGTTGGTATGCGCGGTGAACAGAGCACAACCGCCGCGGATGAGGCGGTGGATCAACGCTCCCTTGGGGGTATGTGCACCCACGGTGTCCACCCCACGCAACAACAACGGATGGTGCACGAGCAGCAGCTGCGCACCCCATTCGAGCGCCTCGTCGACGACGGCCGCGGTGGCATCCACCGCCAGCAGCACCTTGCGCACCGGCTCGTCGGGGTCGCCGGCGACCAGCCCCACCGAGTCCCAGCTCTCCGCCAGGGACGGCGGGTAGGCCGTCTCCAGAACGTCGATCACCTCACGCAGCGTCGCCGCCGTCACGTCCACCTCCAGCTGATCCGCTCTCTCCTACGGGCACGACCCTACGCGGCAGGACACCGGACGAACGGGGAGAATGGGCCGGTGACCGCTCTCGCCACCACCCGACCGCTCGTGCTCCCCGCCCCCGTCGTCCTGTTCGATCTGGACGGGACGCTCACCGATTCCGCGACCGGGGTGATCAACGGATTCCTCCACGCCGCCGAGACGACCGGCTTCGAAGCACCCGAGGGCGACCTGCAGTGGTTGCTCGGACCTCCGATGCGCGACACGCTGCAGGGCCTCGGACTCGACGACGAGCAGGTCGCTGCGGGGCTCGCAGCGTACAAGGACTACTACTCCGCCACCGGATGGGCGGAGAACGCGGTCTTCGACGGCATCGAATCGGTGCTCGAGGCCGTACGCGGCGCCGGTAGCCGACTGGCCGTCGCGACGTCGAAGTCCCAGACGTTCGCCGAACGGATCCTCGACCATTTCGGTCTGACCGGATACTTCGAGTTCATCGGCGGTGCCAGCGACGACGGCTCCCGGCGGCACAAATGGGAGGTCGTCGCGCACAGTCTCGCCGCCCTCGGGATCGATCCGCAGGAAACCGCGGCCGGCGGCACGACCGGCGTGGTGATGGTGGGCGACCGCGAACACGACATCCACGGTGCGGGACGCTTCGGTATCCCCACGGTCTTCGTCGAGTGGGGTTACGGGACCGAGACCGAGGGCCGTGCGGCGGCGCGGACGACCGCCTCGGTCGAAGAACTGCGGGAGGTGCTCACGGGTGGACGCTGACAGCCGCTTCCACGTCACCTTCGTGTGCACCGGCAACATCTGCCGGTCGCCCATGGCCGAGAAGATCTTCGCCGAACACCTGCGCCGGGAAGGACTCGGCGACCGGATCCGCGTCAGCAGCGCCGGTACCCACGGCTGGCACGTCGGGTCCGAGGCGGATCCGCGGACCGACGCGGTCTTGCAGCGGCACGGCTATCCCACCGGTCACCGAGCCGCGAAGCTCGGGACCGAACACCTGTCCGCCGACCTCGTCGTCGCCATGACCACCACACACGAGCGGGCGCTGGCGCGGCTCGGTGTCCCCTCCGATCGCCGTGTGTTGCTGCGATCGTTCGATCCCGACGCCGACGACGATTCCGTGCCCGATCCGTACTACGGCTCCCTGAACGAGTTCGAGCAGGTCCGCGAGCAGATCGAAGCCGCGGTTCCCGGCCTGCTCGAGCGGGTGCGACAGTGGTGAGACGCACCTCACCGGCTACCGTGGGTCTGTGCGCCGATTGACATTTCTCCTACGCCCCAGCTGGTTGGTCCTGGCGCTGGTGGTCGTCGGCTTCGCCTACGCGTGCTTCACGGTCCTCGCGCCGTGGCAGCTCGGCAAGAACACGAGCACCGAGGACCGCAACGGCCGCATCGCTGCGTCGATGGCGCAGGATCCGGTTCCCGTCGCCGATCTGCTGGGCGGCGACGGCCCGACGGTCGAGGACGAGTGGCGCCGTGTGCTCGCGCAGGGCTCCTACCTCCCCGAGTCGGATGTGCTCGTGCGGTTGCGCAGCGTCGAGTCGCAGCCGGCCTACGAGGTGCTGACTCCGTTCGCACTCGATTCCGGCGGAACGATCCTCGTCAACCGCGGGTACGTGCGGCCGGTCCGCGGCACCGAGATCCCCGAGATCCCGCCCGCGCCGTCCGGCCCCGTCACGCTCGACGCCCGCATCCGGATGTCCGAGGGAACGGTCGACGGCAAGGACCCCTTCTTCGACGCGGGCTACCAGCAGGTCTACTTCATCGACGCCCCGCAGGTCGCATCCGTCACGGGTCTCGACCTCGAGGACGTCTATCTGCAACTCGACGCCGACCAGGCCGGCGGCCTCGGCGTGATCCCCCTCCCCCAGCTCGACTCCGGCCCGTACCTGTCGTACGGCCTGCAGTGGCTGGCGTTCGGAATCATGGCTCCGCTCGGTCTGGGCTACTTCGTGTGGGCCGAGATGCGGGAGCGCAAGAAGGCGAAGAATCCGGAAGCCGGTGGTGACGCTGCCGGGGCTCCGGTGGAAGCGGCGCCACGCACCGCGAGCGAGAAGCTCGCCGATCGATACGGCCGGCCGCGGTGACCGAGCCGACCACCCTGCCCCGATCCGAGGAGCTCCCGATGTACACGACCGTCGACGACTATCTGGCCGACAAGGATCCGGCCGCCGTCGACGTGTTCCGGCACGTGCGCGCCATGATCCTCGGCCTCGGCGACGACGTCACCGAGCGTGTGCACGCGTCGGAGATCTCCTGGTCGCGGGGTCTGCCCTTCGCGGCGGCGTTCGTCTACGCCTCACGCCTCGAGGTGGCCCTGGATCTCCCCCGGCGCATCCACCACGCGACGCTGCGCGAGGCGTTCCCGAAGAAGGGACCGGTGACGACGCACCGGCTGAGCGTTTCGTCCGTCGACGAACTCGACGACCACTTCGTGGAGCTGCTGGACGTCGCCTACCGCACCGCGGCGGAACCGCGCGACTGACAACACATCCGATTCGGATGGATTCGACCCCGCTGAGTGGGGCCGAATCCACTCAGATCGCGAAACGGAATTGTGGGCGCGGAGGGTTTCGAACCCCCGACCGCTGGTGTGTAAAACCAGAGCTCTACCACTGAGCTACACGCCCGAAAGACGGCGGCAGATGCCGCCGACTTCGCATCAGGACTTTAGCGCGGCGAGCGCTCTGGCCCAAGCTCCCTGGTCACGGGCCTCTCCGGGCTGGTTCTCCTCCGCGAACTGCACCATGCCGTCCTTGTCGATGACGAACGTGCCGCGGTTGGCGAAACCGAACTTGTCGTTGAACACTCCGTAGGCCTGCGCGACCTCGCCGTGCGGCCAGAAGTCGGACAGCAGCGGGAAGGTGTAGCCCTGCTCGGCCGCCCAGATCTTGTGGCTGGGCGACGGACCGACGGAGACCGCAAGGATGGCGGTGTCGTCGTTCTCGAAGGTGGGCAGGTCGTCGCGGACGGCGCACAGCTCGCCCTGGCAGACGCCGGTGAAGGCGAGCGGGTAGAACACCAGGAGCACGTTCTTGCTGCCCCGGAAGCTCGACAGCGTCACTTCCTGGTTGTTCTGGTCCTTGAGGGTGAAATCGGGGGCTTCGGTGCCCACGGCGATCGGCATGCGTGTGGATCCTTACGTTCTGGGAGTCGGGTCAGCGGCGGGGACGGCCGGCCTTGGGCTGGACGAGGCGGCTGCCGATCCAGTCTCCGAGGTTGGTGGCCGTGGTCTGGGTGAGACCGGCCGTGGTGGCCGATTCGGCGATCTCGCTGGGCTCGACGTGATCGGGACGCCCGGTCTTGGGGGTCAGGACCCACACGACGCCCTCGTCCGCGAGGGGACCGATCGCGTCCATGAGGGTGTCGACCAGGTCGCCGTCGCTGTCGCGCCACCACAGCAGTACGACGTCGACGACCTCGTCGGAGTCCTCGTCGAGCAGCTCGGTACCGGTGACCTCTTCGATCGCAGCCCTCAACTCGTCGTCGGTGTCCTCGTCCCAACCGAGTTCCTGCACCACGTGGTCGTGAGTGATACCGAGCTTGGAAACATAGTTCTTGGCATCCGCCGCGGCGACCACGGTGGTTCCTCCTCAGGGTTGTGGTGCGCGAAGCGGGCTCCGCGCACCGACGTGACGATCAATAGGTCAAAGCGAACATCGTCGGAAGCCTCAACGCAACCCGAATCGCTGGGAAAAGCGGGAGAATCTTTCGGAAGAGACCTTTTGCACCACCTCACACCGCGCCCGATCCGTCCGGTTGGCCGGACCACGACGTGATCCTTCGTCCCGGATGGGGGAAGATGAGGGTTGCATCATGTTCAGATGTCGATTGCGTCGGCTCCCACAAGAGCCGGCCGACGGAGAGGGCGCTCCACCGACGCGCCCACCACGATGAGGAGCAGACGTTGACAGACCTGATCCACGGATCCGATTCCCGACAAGGCGCCGCACCGGGCGCATCGGGACCGGATTCCTCGGCCAAGCCGGCATCGACCAAGGACAATCGAGTCCGGGTGATCCGCGAAGGTGTGGCCTCATACCTGCCGGACATCGATCCGGCGGAGACCGACGAGTGGCTCGAGTCGTTCGACGGAATGCTCGAGGCCGCAGGCCCCACCCGCGCACGCTACCTGCTGCTGCGCATGCTCGAGCGCGCCAACGAACGCAAGGTCTCCCTTCCCGCCCTGACTTCCACCGATTACGTCAACACCATCCCCACCGAGAGCGAGCCGTGGTTCCCCGGTGACGAGGAGGTCGAGCGCCGCTACCGCGCGTACATCCGGTGGAACGCGGCAATCATGGTCACCCGCGCGCAGCGTCCGGGTGTCGGCGTCGGTGGCCACATCTCCACCTATGCCTCGTCGGCCGCGCTGTACGAGGTCGGCTTCAACCACTTCTTCCGCGGCAAGGACCATCCCGGCGGTGGCGACCAGGTCTTCATCCAGGGCCACGCCTCCCCCGGCATCTACGCGCGCGCCTTCCTCGAGGGACGCATCGGCACCGAGCAGCTCGACGGCTTCCGTCAGGAACACAGCCACGCCTCGCTCGGCGGCGGCCTGCCGTCGTACCCGCACCCGCGTCTGCTCCCGAACTTCTGGGAGTTCCCCACTGTGTCCATGGGCCTGGGCCCGATGAACGCGATCTACCAGGCACGGTTCAACCACTACCTGCACGACCGCGGCATCAAGGACACCTCCGACCAGCACGTCTGGGCGTTCCTGGGCGACGGCGAGATGGACGAGCC
>NZ_AJVB01000115.1:0-9555 GCF_000278445.1 Rhodococcus sp. R1101 | reverse complement strand
GAAGAACGGACTCGACGCTGGTGAGCTGGGGTTGCCCACCAGCGACGAGTACCGGGTGCCGGACGGTCGGCGTTCGGACTTCGAGTTCGGCTCGCTGATCTTCAACGAGGTCACGGGTGTCGTCACCAAGGTGCTGCGCGCCTACGACGACGCCTACGACCAGGCGCTGCAGAATCAGCCGGCCGACGTCGCAGGACCCGCACCCGAGGGTGCCCCTGCGCCCGAACCGGCACCTGCGCCGGAACCGGCACCCGAGCCGGCGCCCGCGGGCTGATCCGCAGCGCACCGGCAGGAACGAGTCACCGCCACCACCGTTCGAGAACGCGGGCCACCCCGTCCTCGACGTTGGTGGCGGTGACTCGTCTGCGACCGACTTCGCGTCCGGATGCGCGTTCTCCATCGCCACACCGTGACGCGCCATCGACAGCATCGGGATGTCGTTGGGCATGTCCCCGAAGGCCACGAGAGTCTCGTGGGGAACACCCAGCAACCGCGCCATCTCCTGCAGACCGGACGCCTTCGTGACCCCCGCGGCGGAGATCTCGATCAGTCCGTGGGTGGTCGAATACGTGACGTCGACCAGCCCGTGCAGCTTCGGCACGAGAGCCTCCGCCATCTCCCGGCTGGTCGCGCCGGGGAGCCGGACGAGCAGCTTGATGGCGGGCTCACCGACCACCTCGTGCTCGGCGAGCTCGGTGTTGTCCGGATTCAACCAGGCGTGTTCGTATCCGGGAGCGCTGACGAACTGCGGCGTCGCCGCGTCGTGGGCCCGCTCCCCCACCCGCTCCGCGGCCAGACCACACCCCGGAAGCACCGACGAGGCCACCTCGGCCAGCCACGCCAGTTCGTCCGCCTCGAGCACTGCGGCGCTGAGCACGCGGTCGGTGGCACTGTCGTAGAGCACGGCACCGTTCGCGCACACCGCCATCGGCGCGTATCCCAGCTCCTCGACCACCGGCGCGATCCAGCGCGGCGGGCGACCGGTCGCCAGAACGAAGGGGGTGCCGGAGTCGACCACCGCATGCACCGCGGCGCGGGTCCGATCGGACACCTTCTCGGTGTCGTCGATCAGAGTGCCGTCGACGTCGGTGGCCACCAATCCGGGACGCGTCCCGTCGGTGGGGACAGGACGCGACGCGCCCGTGCCGTGGTCCCGATGCGGTTCTCGACTCGACTGTGCGTTCACTCCGTCATTGTGCCGAAGTACCGGGCCCGTCGCCGCCCGCATCGTTGCTCTCGCTGCCGGCGGTACCTTCACGTGTGGCACGCTCGCGTGCCTTCCGCGCTCGGCGCTCGGCGGCCGCCGCCTCGTCCAGAGCCGTCGCCTCCTCGAGGGTCGGCGCGGAGCCACCCAGACGGCGGGGCACCCAGTAGGCGCCGGGCTCGTGGACGTAGCCGTCCTGCACCCTGTGGAGCATCTCCTCCATGGTCGCGTGGAGTTGCGCGGTCATCTCCGCGGCCGGCTCGTACGGCTGGACGGGAGCGCCCACCTCGATGGTGATCGGGGTGTTCGTCCGTCCGAGCCGCTTCGGGTGCCCCTTCGTCCACACCCGCTGGGATCCCCAGATGACCATGGGGATCACCGGGACACCGGCTTCGTTCGCCATCCGTGCCGCGCCGGACCGGAACGCCTTGAGCTCGAAGCTGCGGCTGATCGTCTCTTCCGGGAACACCCCGACGAGCTGCCCGTCGCGCAGCGCCTGCACGGCGAGACGGTAGGACTCGCCGGCGTCGCCGCGGTCGACGGGGATGTGCTTCATCGCGCGCATCAGGGGACCGGAGATCTTGTGGTCGAAGACTTCCTTCTTCGCCATGAAACGGATGTACCGCTTGGTGGCCCGCGCGGGGATGCCGGCGTAGGTGAAGTCCATGTAACCGGTGTGGTTGATCGCGATGACCGCACCGCCGGTCGCGGGGATGTTGTGTTCCCCGGTGATGTCGAATTTCAGCCCTTGCGCTGCGAAGAGCGTGCGAGCGACACCGATGATGGTCCGATAGAAGGGTTCCACGCCGGTCAGCCTAGCGGGGTGCCCGGGCCACGCCCACCGGATGCGTCGCCAGGTGCCGACGAATGTGCCGGTTCCGGCTCCCCCTACCCTGGACGGTACGTAGGTCAGCACGTCAGGAGGCAGAAGGTGCAGATCACCAGCGTCGGACACGCCGGTTTCCACATCCGGACCGAGGCGGGGTCCATCCTGTGCGATCCGTGGGTGACCCCCGCGTATTTCGCGTCGTGGGTGCCGTTCCCCGACAACACGCGTCTCGACTGGGACGCCCTCGGCGACGTCGACTACCTGTACGTCTCGCACCTGCACAAGGATCATTTCGATCCCGACACGCTGAGCAGGCACGTCAACAAGGATGCGACCGTCCTGCTGCCCGATTACCCGGTACCGGACCTGCGTCGCGAACTCGAGAAGCTCGGCTTCACGAAGTTCTTCGAGACCACCGATTCGGTGAAGCACACGGTCTCGGGCCCCAAGGGTGATCTGGACATCATGATCATCGCCTTGCGCGCGCCCGCGGACGGGCCGATCGGCGATTCCGGCCTCGTCGTATCCGACGGTGAGACCACCGTGTTCAACATGAACGACGCGCGGCCGATCGACATGGACGTGATGCTCGACGCGTTCGGAAGGATCGACATCCATCTGCTGCAGTACTCGGGGGCCATCTGGTACCCGATGGTCTACGACATCCCGAAGAAGACGAAGGCCAATTTCGGCAAGCAGAAGCGCCAGCGCGGGATGGATCGTTGCCGCAGCTACATCGACCAGGTCGATGCCACCTGGATCGTGCCGTCGGCCGGCCCCCCGGTCTTCCTCGACGACGACCTGCGCGACCTCAACGACGACCACGGCGACGAGGGCAACATCTTCCCCGACCAGCAGGTCTTCCTCGAGCAGTTGCGGATCCACGGTCGCGACGGCGGACTGCTCATGATCCCCGGCTCGGTGGTGGATCTGAAGGGCAGCGAGCACATGACGCTCACGCACCCGATCCCCGACGATCAGGTCGAGGCGATCTTCACCGACAAGGCCGCCTACATCGAGGACATGGCGCAGCGTTTCGCGCCGGTCATCGCCGCGCAGAAGGCGGCCTGGGCACCTGCCGAGGGCGAGCCGTTGCTGCCCGCGCTCAAGGCGAAGTTCGAGCCGATCATGGCGCAGTCCGATCTCATCTGCGACGGCATCGGCTATCCGGTGGGTCTCGTGATGGGCGACGAGACCGTGGTGCTCGACTTCCCCAAGCGGGTCGTGCGCGAGCCGATCGAGGGAGAAGGCAAGTACCGCTACGGTTTCCGCATCGCACCCGAATTGGTGCGCACGGTTCTCCGCGACGACGAACCCGACTGGGTCAACACGATCTTCCTGTCCACCCGATTCACCGCGTGGCGCATCGGCGGATACAACGAGTTCCTCTACACCTTCTTCAAGTGCCTCACCGACGAGCGCATCGCGTACGCCGACGGCTGGTTCGCCGAAGCACACGACGACTCTGCGTCGATCGAGTTGGGCGGCTACGAGATCCAGCGTCGCTGCCCCCACCTGAAGGCAGATCTGTCGAAGTTCGGTGTCGTCGAGGGCACGACGCTGACCTGCAACCTGCACGGCTGGCAGTGGGATCTCGAGTCGGGCCGGTGCAAGACGTCGAAGGGACACGAGCTGCGCAGCAGCAAGCTGTGATCCGCACCCGACAGAACAACCTCACGATCGATCCCGGGCGGGTCGCGCCGGGGGCAACAGCCTCGGCGCGACCACACCCAGCCCGATCAGCGGAAGTACCGTCACCGCGACCAGCACCGACATCGGCAACCACAGCGAGCCGAGCGCGTAACCGGCGAAGACCGCGACCGACAGCACCTCGCTCGTGAGACCGACGACGGACGAGACGGTCGCCCGTGCGCGACCGGACATCGTGTCCTGCAGGCGTGCCTCGGCGACGATCGCCGTGTTGTGCAGCGCGCCGTAACCCACACCGATCGCCGTGAATCCGGCGATCCCGCCGGTGAGCGCCCCGCCCGCGATGAGTGCCGACCCGACCGTCACGACGACACCCATCGTGCGGCCGCTCATCGATGCCGTCCGCCCGGCGGTCGCAGCGCCGACCACCTGCCCGACCGCCGTCAGCGCGACCAGCACGGGCACGAATCCGGTCTCCGCCCCCGATTCGCGTGCGAGCAGCGCGAAGTACTCGTCGAAGGCGAGGCAGGCGAGCAGTGCCGCCGCGAGGACCACCGATCGTCGCACCGCCCGGCCGGTGCGGATCTCGGACGTTCCCGCGCGCAGCGACGACATGTAGCGGGCGAGGACGGTGTCGCCGCTGCCGGCGATCTCGTCGGCCTCCTCCACCTTCGGGGCGGCGGGAAGAATTCCCACGAGCGCGATGTCGACGACGGTGATCGCGACCGACACCCAGCCGACGAGTGCGTATCCGCCGAGTTCGAACAGCGGTGCCGCCGTGAGGATCGCGACGAAGACGCACGTCATCTCGCCCGCGGCGGCGTAACCCATGATCGCCGCGTAGCGGTGTTCGCCGCCGCGCGCGGCGAGTTCGTCGTAGACGAGGGCCTCGAAGGTGCCGGATTTCATCGACTCGCTGACACCCCACAGGACGAAGCCGAGCGCGAATCCCCAGTAGCCGGGCCAGAGCAGCCACATCGTGAACGCGGCGGTGAGCAGGGCACCGCTGCCGAACAGCAGACCGCGACGGGAGACGGTGTCGGCCCAGGCGCCCGAGGGCACCTCGGAGACGAAGGCGACGACCGACCACAGGACGAACAGCGACGAGATGGAGCGGGTGTCGAGTCCGTGATCCTCGAACAGCAGCGCGTACAGCCCGTAGAGCGGCACGAACTCACGGACGGACGCGTACGCGACCACCCGCACGGACAGCGAGGTCACCGGGCCGGATCAACATCGACGGCGCATGGAACGAGAATGGCACGCCCGGCTCCCCATGTCACGCCCTCCGCGGTGGGATACGGTCGGTCATCGTGAGCACGGACGAGCACCAGCAGCGGCAGCGTACCTACACGTGGGAAGACCCGGCGCCGACGTCGGCGGCCAACCGCGACATGCACGGTCTCGACTTCCTGCGCGGGCTGATCGACGGGACGATCCCGCACCATCCCACCTCCCGCACGCTCGGCTTCACCGTCACCGACGCCGGCCAGGGCTTCGCCGAGGTCGCCCTCGAGCCGGAGGAGTTCCACGCCAACGCGGTGGGCAGCATCCACGGCGGCGTACTCGCCACCCTCTTCGACACCGCGATGGGTTTCTGCGTCGCGAGCACCCTCGAGGCCGGGGTCGGCTACACGACCCTCGACCTGCAGGTGCGCTACGTCCGTCCGGTGCAGACCGGCAAGGGTGTCGTCCGCGTGCAGGGCTTCTGCGAGCACACCGGTCGTCGCACCGCGACCGCGCGCGGCGAGGCCCGCGACTCCGAGGGACGCCTGCTCGCGACGGGTTCGACCACCTGCCTGATCCTGCGCTGACAGTTCTCAGGCGCCGGGTTCGAGCACCTCACGCCCGACGAAGGGCACGAGCGCCTCGGGCACCTTCACCGAACCGTCGGCCTGCTGGTGGTTCTCGAGCAGCGCGACGAGCCATCGGGTGGTCGCGAGCGTGCCGTTGAGGGTCGCGGCAGTCTGCGGCTTGCCGTTCTCGTCGCGGTAGCGGACGTTCAGGCGACGCCCCTGGAAGGTCGTGCAGTTCGACGTCGACGTGAGCTCGCGGTACCGCTCCTGCGTGGGCACCCAGGCCTCGCAGTCGAACTTGCGGGAGGCCGACGACCCGAGATCACCGGCGGCGACGTCGATGACGCGGTACGGCACGTCGATGGCGGCGAGCATCTCCCGTTCCCAGCTCAGCAGACGCTCGTGCTCCGCGGCGGCCTCCTCGGGCCGGCAGTAGACGAACATCTCGACCTTGTCGAACTGGTGCACGCGGATGATGCCGCGGGTGTCCTTGCCGTAGCTGCCCGCTTCGCGACGGAAGCACGACGACCAGCCCGCGTACCGCTTCGGCCCTGTCGACAGGTCGAGGATCTCGCCCGAGTGGTAACCCGCGAGCGGCACCTCGGAGGTGCCCACGAGGTAGAGGTCGTCCTCCTCGAGCCGGTACACCTCGTCGGCGTGCTGACCGAGGAAGCCGGTGCCCTGCATGACTTCGGGACGCACGAGCACGGGCGGGATCATCATCGTGAACCCGTTCGCTGTGGCCTTCTGTGCGGCGAGCTGCAGCAGACCCAGCTGCAGCAGCGCGCCGTAACCGGTGAGGAAGTAGAACCGGGCACCGGAGACCTTGGCGCCGCGCTCCATGTCGATCAGCCCCAGCGACTCGCCGAGCGCGAGGTGGTCCTTCGGTTCGAAGTCGAAGGTGGGCAGCTCACCGACCGTCTCGAGCGTGACGAAATCGTCCTCACCGCCGGCGGGCACACCGTCCTGCACGACGTTGGAGATCGCCAGGTGCGCGCGGTCGAAGGCCTCCTGCGCGGCGTGCTGTTCGGCCTCGAGTTCCTTGACCTTCGCGGCCAGCTCCTTGGCGCCGTCGAGCAGCGCGGGGCGTTCCTCGGGGGACGCCTTGCCGACCTTCTTGCCCAGTGCCTTCTGCTCGGCGCGTGCGTTGTCGCCGGCGAGGACCGCGGCACGACGGGAGGCGTCGGCCTCGAGCAGCACGTCGACGAGGCCCGGGTCCTCCCCCCGCATGCGCTGCGACTCGCGGACGGCATCGGGATTCTCGCGGAGGAACTTGAGGTCGATCACGGGATCGAAGCCTACCGCTGCCAGAATTCCAGGTAGTCGTCGCGCCCGAACATCTTCGCTGTGTCCTCCGCGGTGGGATGTCCGTGACGCGGGTTCGCACCGGCCGCGGCGAGCACCCGCACGACCGCCTCCGCGCCCTTGAAGACCGCACCCGCGAGAGGCGACTGGCCGCGGTCGTTGAGCCGATCGACATCGGCTCCTCGGTCGACCAGGGCCTGTACGGCCTCGGCGTGTCCGTGATAGGACGCCAGCATGAGCAGCGTGTCGCCGGTCTCGTTGGTGAGGTTCACGGGAACCCCGGCATCGACGTATGCGGTGAGTGTCCCGACGTCTCCCTCGCGGGCGGCGTCGAAGGTCTGCCTGGCGATCTCGAGAATCTGCGGATCGATCGGGTCGTCGGCCATGAGCCGAAACTACCCGCGTCCACCCGAACGGGCATGATGGAAGTGATGGCCGAAGACAACAAGCCCAAGCCCGACCGTCGCCCGCCCTCGGCGCGGTTGACCCGACGCGCCCTGGTGCTCGTCGCGGCCGGTGCCGTCCTGGCGGCGATCGCGACGTTCGTCGTCGCGGGGTTCCAGGGCACCGGCGGCGGGGACGAGAACGGCGGCGCCGGCATCAGCACCACCGGCGCGGTCGCGGGGGAAGCGTTCGGTACCGCCACCTCCGGCGACTGCCTGAACTGGAGTGCTCTCGACGCGAGCGACCTCGCGAAGGTCGACTGCACCGAAACACACCTGTTCGAGGTGGCCGCCGACATCGACCTGAGCCTGTATCCCGGCACCGAGTGGGGGCCGGGATCGCGGTTCCCGTCGGTCACACGCTTCACCGAGTTGCGCGACGAGCAGTGCGCACCGGCCGCGCTGGACTATCTCGACGGCCGGTTCGACCCGCACGGCAAGTTCAGCATCGGCCTGATCAATCCCGGTGAGGCGGGCTGGGCGGCCGGCGAACGCACCCTGCGGTGCGGTCTGCAGTTCTCGTCGACCACAGGCAACCTCCTGCCGATCAAGGGCCGGGTCGCCGACCAGGACCAGTCCCGCGCATGGGACGTCGGTGTCTGCATCGGCATCAACAACGGCGTGCCCGCCGATCCGGTGGAGTGCTCCAAGCCGCACGCTTTCGAGGTCGTCGCGGTGGTCGACCTGGGCGGGCAGTTCCCCGGTGGCCTGCCGAGCATCGAAGACCAGGACGGCTATCTCGAGGAGACGTGCACGCGCCTGGTCGGCGAATACCTCGGCGACCCGGAGGCACTGCGCAACAAGACGCTGACACTGTTCTGGGACAACCTCGACTACGACAGCTGGCTCGCCGGCAGCCGCAAGGTGAACTGCTCGATCGGCAAGCAGGTCGAAGGTGGTGGCTTCTCGTCGATCACCGGCAGTGCCAAGGGCGACATCCTCATCGACGGCCAGCCGCCCGTGCCGCCACCGCCCGTTCCCGAAGGCCGGTCGCTGCCGACGCCGTTGCCGGGCGCCGTTCCCCTTCCGGGGTCCTGACGTGCCGGTGCACATGGAGGACGAGCACTTCGAGGAGCTCGTCTCGGAAGCGCTCGACGAGATCCCACGCGAACTCGCGCGGGCGATCGACAACGTCGTAGTGCTCGTCGAGCCGCGTCACGAGGACGAACCGGATCTGCTGGGTCTGTACCAGGGAGTCGCGCTCACCGAGCGCGACAGCCACTATGCGGGATCGCTACCGGACACGATCACGATCTACCGCGACGCGATCCTCGACATCTGCGACAGTGACGACGACGTGGTGCACGAGGTGCTCGTCACCGTCGTCCACGAGATCGCGCACTATTTCGGAATCGGCGAAGAGCGCCTCCACCAGCTGGGCTGGGGCTGAGGCGCTCTCCGCAATCGGTACCGGGTGCTACTTGTTGCGCGCGGCGGTCGCCTTGTCGAGGCGCGGACCCTTGGCCTTGCGCTGACCGAAGTGCGGGCTCAGCGTCGAGACGACGAACATGATGACGGTTCCGACAGCGACGACGGCCACGGTGAGCCACACGACGATGACGCCGAAGAGTTCCAACATGCCCGGTTACCTCCACAGTCGATGTCACTTCGAGGCAGACGACACACGTCCGCCCCGGGGGTCACCCTACCGTCCGCGTTCCGCCGGGTGACGACCGACTCCGACCGCACTCCGGTGAAAGCTCGGACAGTGGTGAAGTGCCCGAGCTTCGGCGTCACCGGGAGGCGGACGCGAGGGCAGGGAGGACGTGGTGCTCGAGCAGTGGCGCGAGATCGCCGGGCAGCGGAAGGGCCGCCGGATCGAGCCAGCGCGTCTCCGCGATCTCCGCAGATGCACCGGCGACCTCCACGAGCGGATGCTCGTACACGGTTCCTTCGAGCCGGTAGCCGGGTTCGTTGGCAGCGTCCGCGGCGAAGACACCGACGAGACGCAGCGACGCGAGGTCGAGCACCGCGCCGATCTCCTCCGCGCATTCGCGAACGGCGGTCTCGGCAGGGGTCTCCCCCGGATCGGGCTTGCCGCCGGGCAGCATGAATCGCGACGTGTTCCGCTTCCGCACGGTGAGCACCTCACCGGCGGCGTTGCGGAGAACGACGGCACTGACGACGATCACCCGGTCCTGAGTCACCGGATCATCGTAGGCGCCCCGGAACAGGCTGTAGCCGCCGTCGACGAGAGTCGAACTTCCGAAGGACTCTCAGGTGGCCGGGTGGTGACCCACGATCCGCAACGCGATCACGATGTACCGCTGCGCGATCTGCGCGGGGGTGAGGGGTCCGTCGAGTTGGTACCAGCGGACGATGGACTGG
>NZ_AJVB01000114.1:0-9575 GCF_000278445.1 Rhodococcus sp. R1101 | reverse complement strand
CGCAACCGCGTTCTGCCTGGCAGGATTCGTGGCGCGCCTGCCGATCGCGATGGTCGGGATCGGCATCGTCACGATGTTCTCGCAACTCGAGGGCAACTACGCGGTGGGCGGCGCATTGTCAGCGGTGTTCGCCCTGTCGTACGCCGCACTCACCCCGCTCGTCTCCCGCGCGGTCGACCGGTACGGCCAGCACAGAATCCTGCCCGCGGCCGCCCTCGTCAGTGCGGTCTCCACCCTCGCGATGCTCGCGGGCGTCCGTCTCGACGTGCCCACCGTGTGGCTGTTCGTCTGTGGGATCCCGGCAGGACTCATGCCCACGGTCGGTGCGATGGTGCGGGCCCGATGGACACAGCTCTACGGCGGTACCCCGCGGCTCCGCACCGCCTTCGCGCTCGAAGCGGTGGTCGACGAGGTGTGCTTCATCGTCGGCCCGGTGCTGTCGGTGGGCCTGAGCGTGGCGGTCTTCCCCGAGGCCGGTCCGCTGCTCGGTGCGGTGCTGTTGCTCGTCGGCACCGTGGCCCTCTCGGCCCAGCGCGGCACCGAGCCACCCGTGCGACCGCACGTCGAAGGTCGTGCGAGGACGAACATCCTGCGCATGCCCGTCCTCCTGTCGATCGTCGTCGTGATGGTCGCGATGGGTGTGATCTTCGGGGTGATCGACGTGGCGGCCGTCGCGTTCACCGCGGAACAGGGCGCCCCGGGATCCGCCACCCTGACGCTGGCGTTGTTCGCGACCGGTTCGGCGGTGAGCGGCCTGATCTTCGGTACCCGGGTGGGCCCGGGCGCCCCCACCCGTCAGTTGTTCGTCGCCACCGGCATTCTCGCGGTTCTGCTGTGCCCGCTGCTGCTCGCCGGCTCGGTGCCGATACTGACCGTGCTGTACTTCGTTGCCGGATGCGCGATCTCGCCCATCATGATCGTCGCGACGTCGCTGACCCAGCAGATCGTGCCGCCCGAACGGCTCACCGAGAGCATCACGTGGACGGTTGCGGGGCTCGGCGTCGGCGTCGCGGCGGGTTCTGCGCTGGTGGGTCAGGTCATCGACCGGGCCGGTGCCGGCACCGGATATCTCGTGGCGGTGGCCGCGGGCATCCTCGCGGTCACGTGCGCGGGCGGGATCCACATTCGGGCACGGTTAGAGTGACGCACATGGCAGTTCGTGAAGTGGCCGGCATCGACGGCACCTCCCTCGTGTATCGCGTATTCGGCTCCGACACGGCACCGGTCCTCGTGCTCGTCCACGGGTGGGCGCAGTCGTCGCGCTGCTGGGGCGACCGAGTCCTGGACGCGCTCGCCCGGGACTTCCGGGTGGTCGCCGTCGACCTGCGCGGACACGGTTACTCGCAGGCTTCCGAGACCGGATACGCGGACCGTGCCCTCTGGGCCGGTGATCTCGCCGCTGTCCTTGCCGCCGAGAGCGTCTCGGAGGCGAACCCGGCGGTGCTGCTCGGCTGGTCGTACGGCGGCCTGGTGATCTGCGACTATCTCGCCGAGCACGGCGCGGGAGCCGTCGCGGGGCTGGTTCTCGTGGGTGCCATCACGAGCATCGGCCGCGGCGAGAAGGGTGGACGCGTCGGTGCCTCGATGCGCGCCGCGATCCCCGCTGCGATGTCGGAGGACCCCGAGGAGGCGGTGCGCGCACTCGGCTCGTTCGGCAACGCGCTCACCGGTCCTGTCGAGGGCGGTGGTCTCCGCGAGGGCAAGGGCGCGGTGTCGCAGGCGCTGTTCGGTGCGAGTCTGTCCACCCCGCCGCGGGTACGTGCCGCCCTGTTCGATCGCGCGGTGGGCAACGACGACCTGCTCGCGGACCTGGAGGTGCCGGTTCTCCTCCTGCACGGCGACGCCGACTCGGTCGTCGACGTCTCCGCGGCGCACCATGCGGCGTCACTGCTGCGCCGCGTCACGACCTCGATCTGGGAGGGCGTCGACCACGGTCCGTTCGTCGAGGATCCGGACCGGTTCGTCGCCGAGGTCGGAGAGTTCGCTCGGACCGCGACGGCGGAGTCGACGACACGCGAAGATCGGCAGCAGGGCAGTATGGAGGGGTGACGTCCCAGCCCAGCCGCCCGCACCGCGTGGCCGTGCTCTCGGTCCACACCTCGCCGCTGGCGCAGCCCGGAACCGGGGACGCAGGCGGCATGAACGTGTACGTCCTGCAGACCGCTGTCGAGCTCGCGCGTCGCGGCGTGGAAGTCGAGATCTTCACCCGCGCGACCTCGTCGGCAGACCCGGCCGTGCAACAGGCCGCACCCGGGGTTCTCGTCCGCAACATCGAGGCCGGCCCGTTCGAAGGGCTCGACAAACACGATCTGCCGACGCAGCTGTGCGCCTTCGCCGCCGGTGTGCTGCGCGAGGAAGCGCGGCACCCGCAGGGCTACTACGACCTCGTGCACTCGCACTACTGGCTGTCCGGGCAGGTCGGCTGGCTCGCACGCGACCGCTGGGGTGTGCCGCTGGTGCACACCGCCCACACCCTCGCCGCGGTGAAGAACGCGTCGCTCGCCGCGGGCGACACCCCCGAACCCGCAGCCCGGCAGATCGGGGAGCAACAGGTCGTCGCGGAATCCGATCGGCTGGTGGCCAACACCGCCGACGAGGCAGGGCAGCTCGAACGTATCTACGGGGCCGATCCCGCGAAGATCGACGTCGTCGCCCCGGGTGCCGACCTCAATCGCTACCGGCCCGGCGACCGTGCGGCCGCTCGCGCAGAACTCGGACTCGACCCGCGTGAGACCGTTGTGGCGTTCGTGGGCCGTATCCAGCCGCTCAAGGCCCCCGACGTGTTGCTCGAGGCCGCCGCGCGAGCACTCGCCGACGACCCCGGCATGCCGTTGCGGGTGCTGGTCGTGGGAGGCCCGTCCGGAACCGGCCTCGAGCGGCCCGATGCGCTCATCGAACTCGCATCCGCGCTGGGCATCGCGTCGCGGGTCACCTTCCTCCCGCCGCAACCCCCGGACCGTCTGGCCCAGGTCTACCGGGCCGCCGATCTCGTTGCGGTGCCGAGCTATTCGGAGTCGTTCGGTCTCGTCGCGATCGAAGCGCAGGCATGCGGCACGCCCGTGCTGGCCGCGAACGTCGGTGGTCTCGGCGTCGCGGTGCGCGACGGGGAGACCGGCATGCTCGTCGACGGGCACCGCATCGACGACTGGGCGACCGCGCTGCGTTCTCTGGTGGGCGATCCCGATCGCCTCGCGCGATTCGCGGCGACCGCGCCCGTGCATGCGGAGTCCTTCTCGTGGGAACACACCGCAGAAGGCCTGCTCGACAGCTACCGCCGGGCGGGGATGCGCCGTAACCGGGGCTTCGGTACCGGCGAGCATTCGCTGCGGCGGCAGCGGGGAGTGTGGAAGTTGCGACGGACGAGGGGAGTCACCGCATGAGCGACCGGCTCATCGAATCGATCGAATCGACGCTGCGCGATCGCGGGCTCGAGTTCTCTGTCAAGGAGGGCGGGCACTTCGTCGTCAAGCTTCCGGGTGAGAAGAAGCTCGAGACGACCACTTTGCTCAGTGTCGGACGACACGGTGTGCGGGTCGAGGCATTCGTGTGCCGCAAACCGGACGAGAACTTCGAATCGGTGTACCGCTATCTGCTGCGCCGCAATCGGCGCCTCTACGGCGTGGCCTACACCCTCGACAAGGTCGGCGACATCTACCTGGTGGGACGCATCGCCGCGCACGCCGTGACCCCCGAGGAGATCGACGCGGTCCTCGGGCAGGTGCTCGAGGCGGCCGACCACGACTTCGACATCATTCTCGGCATCGGGTTCATCACGTCGATCAAGCGTGAATGGGAGTGGCGCGTCTCGCGCGGAGAGCCGCTGCGCAATCTCGAGCCGTTCCGTCACCTCATCGAGGGGGAGACCGGTACGCCGTTCGACCCCGAGACGGACGACGACGAACCCGAGGATCCGCGCGAAGCGAACGGGTGACACTCCACTCCGGCGTCGTTATCGCGCCGTGAACATGCCCGGTTCGAGAGGTCTGTACGGGCACATCGTGTGACCATCGCCACAAGTGCGATGTCCCGGAAACGCCCGGGAAACGGTGTGTTCCTGCGAGTCGACCTGGGGATTTCCCGAATGCCGCCGGGAGTTCTCGGACGGCCGTACCGGAAAATCGGTCCGTGACCTCGCCGTGATGAACCCTTACGGTCGATGTAGGCCCGATACCGACGGGCGTTACACACCGGCCCCGCAGCCGCTCGTTCCACCCCCGCGGGATTGTCGGATCCACAACCTGCCGAGGGGTGGAGCGAGAGAGCAACCGGGCGTGCGTCGAGCACCGCACCGTGTTGCCGGCACCGACCGTCCGCCTGTGTGGCGGATCCCTGGGTCGGGGGCCTCGCAAGCAGCCGGAAAGGATTCATCCACATGGCAAAGTTCACGATCAAGCGCGCCCTGGGCACCCTCGCTGCCTCCACTGCACTCGTTGCGACCCCGTTCGCTCTGGGTGCGGGTACCGCCAATGCCGCATCCGGCAACTGGGATGCCGTCGCACAGTGCGAGAGCGGTGGAAACTGGGCGACCAACACCGGCAACGGCTACTACGGCGGCCTGCAGTTCTCGCAGAGCACGTGGGAGGGTTACGGCGGCTCCGGATACGCCCACAACGCTTCGCGCGAGGAGCAGATCCGCGTCGCCGAGAACGTCCTCGACGGCCAGGGCGCCGGTGCATGGCCGGTGTGCGGTCAGTACCTCTGAGCGCAGCCCGAGCAGCTTCCGAACCCCGCGTGCGATTCGTCGCACGCGGGGTTCGTGCGCTCCCGGCAGGCCGGGCGTGGCCCGGCGCCCGGTGCAACCGGTATCCTCACAACGCCTGTGACCGGGTTCACATCACTGCGGTAGTGTGACCTCGACCGAAAGTCGGCACCGCGTGCCGGACAGAATGCTCGGAGGATGAGAATGAGTTTCCGTAGTCCCTTTCCCGACGTCGACATCCCGGCATCGAGTGTCTACGACTTCCTGTTCGGTTCGCTCGACGAGTCCGACCTCGCGCGACCCGCCCTGATCGACGGCGCGTCCGGCGCCGTGACGGACTACCGCACGCTCGTGGCCCACATCGATGCCGTGGCCGGGGCGCTGGCCGCCCGGGGCATCGGTGTCGGGAAGGTGGTCGGCCTGCTCGCGCCCAACGTGCCGGCCTTCGCCTCGGTCTTCCACGGCATCCTGCGGTCCGGAGCCACCGCGACCACGATCAACGCCCTCTACACGGCCGGTGAGATCTCGAAGCAGCTCGACGACTCGGGAGCCGTCGCACTGTTCACGGTCTCCCTGTTCCTGCCGCAGGCGAAGGAGGCCGCCGCGGCCGCCGGCATCCCCGACGAGCTGCTCATCGTGCTCGACGGCGCCGAGGGGCATCCCTCCCTGCGCGACCTGCTCACCGAGGGTGCACCGGCCCCCGCCGTCGAGTTCGATCCGGCGACTCACCTCGCAGTGTTGCCGTACTCCTCGGGCACGACCGGCCGGCCCAAGGGTGTGATGCTCACGCACCGCAATCTCGTGGCCAACGTCTCCCAGATCAACCCGCGCATGGGGATCGGCGCCGACGATCGCGTGCTCGCACTGCTGCCCTTCTTCCACATCTACGGCATGACGGTGCTGCTGAACGCCGCCCTCTGCAACCGTGCCTCGCTGGTGACGATGCCGAAGTTCGATCTCGTCGACTTCCTCACCTACATCTCGGAACACAAGTGCACGTACGTGTTCATCGCGCCGCCCGTCGCGGTCGCGCTCGCCAAGCACCCCCTCGTCGACCGGTACGACCTGTCGAGTGTGCATACGGTGTTCTCCGGTGCCGCACCGCTCGACAAGGAGCTCGCCGGCGCCGTCGCCGCCCGGCTCGGCTGCAACGTCCGGCAGGGCTACGGCATGTCGGAGATGTCGCCGGTGTCGCACGCAATCCCCTTCGACGACAACGACACCGAACTCGATTCGGTCGGTCCGACGATCGCGAACATGGAATGCAAGATCGTCGATCCCGCGACCGGTGAGGAGGTCGAGTACCCCACCGATGAGGGTGTCTCGGCGCCCGGCGAACTGTGGTGCAAGGGACCGAACGTCATGGTCGGCTACCTCGGCAACCCCGAGGCCACGTCCGACACCCTCGACGAGGACGGCTTCCTCCATACCGGTGATATCGCCACCGTCGACGCGAAGGGCGCCGTCCGGATCGTCGACAGGCTCAAGGAACTCATCAAGTACAAGGGCTACCAGGTACCGCCGGCCGAACTCGAGGCGCTGTTGCTCACTCATCCGCAGATCGCGGACGCCGCGGTGATCGGGGTCCGCGACGACGAGGGTGAGGAGGTCCCGAAGGCCTTCGTCGTCCGGCAGCAGGATTCGACGATCACCGAGGACGAGGTCATCGAGTTCGTGGCCGGGCGGGTCGCGCCGCACAAGAAGGTCCGGCAGGTGGAGTTCATCGACACGGTGCCGAAATCCTCTGCGGGCAAGATTCTCCGCAAGGATCTGCGTGCACTGAACGCCTGACATCTGCGGGGGTGTGGCTCCGGTGCCCGCCGCATCGGAGCCACACCTGTTTTCGATGCCCGTGGACCGCGGAGCACTGTGAACCAGCCTTTCTGGCAACGCACGTTGTCGGATATAGCCGACGATCGGGGGCGCCCGTGGCGAAATCGCCATCCGCGCGTGTCAGGATTGGGCCATGAGTATCGGAACACTTGTTCTGCTCCGCCACGGCGAGAGCGAATGGAATGCGATGAACCTGTTCACCGGCTGGGTGGACGTTCATCTGACCGACAAGGGGATCGCCGAGGGCAAGCGGGCCGGTGCCCTCCTCGCCGAGCACAACGTGCTTCCCGACGTCTCCTACACCTCCCTGCTGCGCCGCGCGATCAGCACCGCCAACTTCGCGCTCGACGCCGCCGACCGGCACTGGATCCCCGTCATCCGCGACTGGCGTCTCAACGAGCGCCACTACGGTGCGCTCCAGGGCAAGAACAAGTCCGAGATCAAGGACGAGTTCGGCGAGGAGCAGTTCATGCTGTGGCGTCGCAGCTACGACACCCCGCCGCCGCCGATCGAGCCGGGTTCGAAGTACAGCCAGGACGCCGACCCGCGCTACGCCGACGTCGACGAGGTTCCCCTCACGGAGTGCCTGAAGGACGTCGTCACCCGTCTGATCCCGTACTGGGAGTCGACGATCTCCCAGGACCTGCTCGCGGGCAAGACCGTGCTCGTCACCGCACACGGCAACTCGCTGCGCGCACTCGTCAAGCACCTCGACGGGATCTCCGACGACGACATCGCCGGCCTGAACATCCCGACGGGCATCCCGCTGCGCTACGACCTCGACGAGAACCTGCGTCCGCTGAACCCGGGCGGAACGTACCTCGATCCCGAGGCCGCGGCTGCCGGAGCGGCCGCGGTCGCGAACCAGGGCGCCAAGTAACAGTTCCGACAGGACCGACAACCGACCCCGTCGCCGGCCGGCGACGGGGTCGGTTGCGTCCGTGCCGGGCGAACAATCGGTGAACAACGCTCGAACAACCGAAAAATGCGGTGTGACGTGCGGGAAATGCCGGCTACCCGGTGTCCGGCGGGGTACCGGTGTCATTACGATTCCAAGTGTGAGTGTTACGCAGGCCGTCATGCTGGCCGTGGTCGCGGCGGTCCTCGGCGGGATCGTCACCGTCGCCGTCGGGAGGCTGGCGCAGCGCCGGGCGCACGGCAGCGACGACGCCGACCTCACGATGCTCGACGTGCTCGACGCCGTCGTCCACGGGTCGTCGACCGGGATCGCCGTGGTCGACAAGTTCCACGACGTCATCCTGTTCAATCCGAGGGCCGAGGAACTCGGACTCGTACGCAACCGTCTCATCGACGATCGTGCCTGGATCGCGGCCACCCGGGTTCTGGAGAGCCGCAAGCCTCTCGAACTCGACCTCGGTACGAAATCCTCGCTCGGACGGGACCGCCTCGCCGTGCGGTGCACGGTGCGGCCACTCCTCGACCGCGACCCGCGCTTCGTCGTGCTCTACGCCTTCGACGACTCCGAACAGGTCCGGATGGAAGCGACTCGCCGCGATTTCGTCGCCAACATCAGCCACGAACTCAAGACGCCGGTCGGGGCGATGGCGCTGCTCGCGGAGGCACTGCTCGAATCGGTCGACGATCCCGACACCGTCCGCCACTTCGGCGAGCGGGTGCAACGCGAGGCGACCCGCCTGGGCAACATGGTGACCGAGCTGATCGCCCTGTCCAGGCTGCAGGGCGCCGAGAAACTGCCCGACCTCGAAGTCGTGGACGTCGACACCGTGGTCACCGAAGCCCTCGAGCGGACACACCTGACCGCCGAGAACGCCTCCATCACGATCAGCACCGACCGGCCGAGCGGGTACGAGGTGCTCGGCGACCGGACACTGCTCGTCAGCGCCCTGACCAATCTCATCGAGAACGCCATCGCCTATTCGCCGGCGGGCTCACCGGTGTCGATCAGCAGGTCGCTGCGCGACGGCAAGGTCGCGATGGCCGTCACCGACCGGGGGATCGGTATCGCGAAGGAAGACCAGGAACGGGTCTTCGAGCGTTTCTTCCGCGTCGACAAGGCCCGCTCGCGGGCCACCGGGGGCACCGGCCTCGGGCTG
Organism: Rhodococcus sp. R1101; assembly: GCF_000278445.1. Lineage (NCBI taxonomy): Bacteria > Bacillati > Actinomycetota > Actinomycetes > Mycobacteriales > Nocardiaceae > Rhodococcus > Rhodococcus sp. R1101. The sequence goes on along the minus strand of NZ_AJVB01000114.1, from coordinate 968 downwards.
GCCATCGTCAAGCACGTGGCCGCGAACCACCACGGCGAGATCACCCTGTGGAGCAAGCCGGGCACCGGCTCCACCTTCACCCTGCTCGTTCCCGCCCATGTCGAGGACAGCGACGACGAGACCGTCGAACGCACCGAGAAGGCGGTCGGATCGTGACACAGACCCCACCCGGGCTCCCGGGCGGACGGATATCGAGAAACAGACGGAGGACCAGTTCGTGACGCGTGTGCTGATCGTCGAGGACGAGGAATCGTTGGCGGATCCGCTCGCCTTCCTGCTGCGCAAGGAAGGGTTCGAGACGACGATCGCAGGCGACGGTCCCTCGGCCCTCGCCGAGTTCGACCGGCAGGGCGCCGATATCGTCCTGCTCGATCTGATGCTCCCCGGAATGAGCGGCACCGACGTGTGCAAACAACTACGGACCCGCTCGGGTGTTCCGGTCATCATGGTCACGGCCCGCGACAGCGAGATCGACAAGGTCGTCGGGCTCGAACTCGGTGCCGACGACTACGTCACCAAGCCGTACTCGGCCCGCGAGCTCATCGCACGGATCAGGGCGGTCCTGCGGCGTGGGGCCGACACCGAGAGCGAGACCGCGCCGGACGACGGACTGCTCGAGGCCGGCCCGGTGCGGATGGACGTCGACCGTCATGTCGTCCACGTCGACGGAGAACCGATCGCCCTGCCGCTCAAGGAATTCGACCTGCTCGAATACCTCCTGCGCAATTCGGGACGGGTGCTCACCCGAGGTCAGCTCATCGACCGGGTCTGGGGCGCCGACTACGTCGGCGACACCAAGACCCTCGACGTCCACGTCAAGCGACTGCGCTCGAAGATCGAGCAGGACCCGGCCAAGCCGCGCCACCTCGTGACGGTGCGCGGCCTCGGTTACAAGCTCGAGGCCTGACCGTCTCCCGCTTGTGCTGCCGACGTCGCGGGATGGATCGCGACGAGACCGAGTCCCTGGC
>NZ_AJVB01000113.1:0-9599 GCF_000278445.1 Rhodococcus sp. R1101 | reverse complement strand
GGCATCGGCTGCGGAGCGACCACCTGCTCGCCGCGTTCGCGGGCCTGCTCGTATTCGGTCATCTCGAGCGGTGTCGGCGGCAGCGGCACATCGGGACCGTATTCGGCGACGAGGTCGTCCAGGGCGATGCCGTGCTGTTCGAGGATGGTCTGTTCGAGTTGCTCGATCCGCAGCGAGGCCTGGGCCCGGGCCACCTCGTCGCGGTGCACCGCATCGGTGAGCTGGTCGCGCTGCGCCGTCAGTTCGCGAACGAGTTCGCGGGCCCGTTCGAGTTGCTCGGCGCACTCGGCACGGCGCCGGTTCAGCTCTTCGCGCTGCGCGAGCGCGGTCGCCACGGCCACCTCGAGGTGCTCGGCGAGTCGCTGCCCCGCTTCGGCGACGGCCGCAGCGACGGCCGCGGCCTGCCGTCGCGCGACGCGAGCGCGTTCGGCACGAGCGCGGGCCTCGCGTTCGGCCTGCGCCGCGCGACGGAGCGAATCCGCTTTGCCCCGAAGAGCTTCGGCGCGTTCCTCGGCCGTGCGCGCCGCGAGTCGCGCCTCGACCTCGACGGCCCGCACCTCGGCGAGAGCGGCTGCGGCCATCTCCCGTTCGGCGGCCGTGTGCTCGGTCCCGGCTCCGTCGCCGGTCCCGGCCGAGTCGTCCTCGGCCAGACGCAGTCGCTCCTCGAGCTCCACCAGCTTCTCGCGCGCCGCGTCACGTTCCTTCTCGGCTTCGGCGCGCTGGGCCGCGAGTCGGCCGGATTCGGCATGGGCAGTGCGTGCCGCCTGACCGAGACGGCCGAGTTGCTCGTAGACGGCGGACATCGCGGCGTCGGATTCGTTGAGCGCGGCGAGGGTCTGCTCGACGTATTCGGCGCGTTCGGCCTGCTCCGCGAGGGCACCTGCCAGGGCTGCGGCCAGTTCCTCGGAGCGGCGTTCGGCCTGTTCGAGACCGGCCCGGGAGGTGTCGATCGCCGCCTGGATCTCGAGAGTGCTCGGGGCACGGTGGGAACCGCCGACTACCCAGCCCGCGCCGGCGAGGTCTCCCCCGCGCGTCACGGCGCGTAGGCCGGGCCGGGTCGCGCAGATGTCCAGGGCGGTGGGCAGGTCGTCGACCACGACGGTGCGGGCCAGCAGGCCGTCGACGCCCCCGCGCAGGTCGGCGGGACACTCGACGACCTCGCGGAGCCATCGGGCACCGGCCGGCAGGCCGCCGGTGTCGGCGGGAGCGGCGGGGCCCGGATGGACGAACGCGACCCTTCCCTGATCGGCCTCCACCAGCGCGGCGACCGCCGCGACCGCCGCATCGGCCGACTCCACCTCGAGCGCGTCGGCTGCCGCGCCGAAGGCCGCCGCGACGGCGGCCTCGTATCCCGGAGCCACCCGCAGCCGGTCGGCCAATCGGCCCACGAGTCCGTCGCCGGAGCGCGTGTCGATCAGCCAGGCCGCACCGTCGGTGCGTTCGAGTCCCATCGAGAGGGCCTCGATGCGGGCGCCGAGGGACGCGACCTCCTTACCCGCGGCGCGTTCGGCCTGCTGGAGTTCGGCGACCCGTTCGTCGGCGAGTCGCTGTGCTTCGAGCGCTCGTTCGTGCTGGGCGTCGGCGTCGACTTCGCCGGCGTCGAGATCGTCGATGCGTGCCTGAGCGGTCTCGAACTCGGCCTGGGCCTCGACGCCACGCAGCCGGGCCTCCTCGATGGCCACGGTCAGGCGCGCGATCTCGGCGTCGATCGATTCGGCCCGGGTCCGCATCGTGTCGACCTGGCCGGCGAGGCGCGCGAGGCCCTCGCGCCGATCGGCGACGGCACGGACCGCGGCGAGATGCGCGCGTTCGGCGGCGGCGGCGGCATCCTCCTGCGCGGCGAGTTGTTCGCGGGCCGCTTCGAGGGCTCCGTGCGCGATCTCGACCGCCTCGATCAGTTCCGCTTCTTCGGCGGCGATCCGATCGGCGCGGGCCTCCATCTCGTCGGGATCCTGACCGGAGCGGTCCTCGGGTTCGGCGTGCAGGTGCCGTGCGCGTTCCTGCGCGACCCGCACGGTCGCCGAGACACGCTCGGCGAGAGCGGAGAGACGGAACCAGGTTTGCGACGCCGCTTCGGCGCCCGGCGTGAGCTGTGCGAGAGCCTGTTCGTGCCGGGTGAGTTCGGCGTTCGCGTCGTCGAACGCCGTCAGCACGTTGTCGAGCCGTTCCCGGACCATCCGCTCCTGCTCGTCGTGACCGGCGAGTTCGGTGCGCCGGGTGACGAGGTCGTCGGCGGCAAGGCGCAACCGCGCATCGCGGAGGTCGGCCTGGATGCTCTGGGCGCGACGCGCGACCTCGGCCTGCCGGCCGAGCGGTTTGAGCTGGCGGCGCAGCTCGGCGGTGAGGTCGGTGAGGCGGGCGAGATTGGCCTGCATGGAGTCGAGCTTGCGCAGCGCCTTTTCCTTGCGCTTGCGGTGCTTGAGGACGCCGGCGGCCTCCTCGATGAAGGCGCGCCGGTCCTCCGGCCGGGATTCGAGAATCGCGGCGAGACGGCCCTGCCCGACGATCACGTGCATCTCCCGGCCGATACCGGAGTCGGACAGCAGCTCCTGGACGTCCATGAGGCGGCAGGAACTGCCGTTGATCTCGTATTCGCCGGCGCCGTCGCGGAACATACGGCGGGTGACCGAGACCTCGGAGTACTCGATGGGCAGCGCGCCGTCGGAGTTGTCGATGGTGAGTGTCACCTCGGCGCGTCCGAGGGGCGGGCGCCCGGTGGTTCCGGCGAAGATGACGTCCTGCATCTTGCCGCCGCGCAGCGCTTTGGCACCCTGCTCCCCCATCACCCAGGTGAGTGCGTCGACGACGTTCGACTTGCCGGACCCGTTGGGTCCGACCACACAGGTGATGCCCGGTTCGAAACGCAGAGTCGTCGACGAGGCGAAGGACTTGAAGCCCTTCAACGTCAGACTCTTGAGGTACATGGGTGAGAACTCTACCGGCGGGTTGTGACCGTTCTCCTACGCCGGGTGCGCGGTCCGGACCGCGCCACCGAAACCGGTCGTGTACAGGACGTTCGGGTCCCACCCGCACCACCGGCCGCTTCCACTCGGTCGGAGCGGATACCGAGCGAGCGGGAGACGGGACGAAGATCAGCGCTCGACGAAACCGATGAGATCCCCTCGCGGCGGATCCCACGATTCGACGACGAGCCGCACCTCACCGGGGGTGTCGCCGGACCGCAGCCAGGCGAGCAGCTGCTCGAGTTCCGGCCGCGGGCCTTCTGCCACGACCATCACGCGACCGTCGGGATGGTTGGTCGCATGCCCGACGAGACCGAGTTCGAGTGCGCGGGCACGCGTGAACCAACGGAAACCGACCCCTTGGACGCGGCCGTGCACCCACGCCGTGAGCCGTTCGATGCCTGCGGGGGTGCTCATCGGTCAATCCTCGGCGGTGATCGCCAGCGAGATCTTCGTGCCCGCCTTCAGGGTGCGACCCACCGTGCACACCTTGTCGACGGAGCGTTCGACGAGGGCGATGAGCCGGTCGCGGGCGTCGGCGTCGAGTTCCGACAGGTCGAGGATCATCTCCTCCTCGAGGTGCGGATAGACCTCGGTCTCGCGGTCCGCCGCTCCGGAGACGCGGATCGTCGCGTCGTAGTCGTCGCCGAGCCGGCGGGACAACGGGAAGTCCGAGCTCATGCCGGAGCAGGCGGCGAGTGCGATCTTGAGCAGCTCACCCGGAGTGAAGACGCCCTCGACGCTCTCCGAGCCGATGAGTACCTCGGCGCCGCGCGAGCTGCGGCCGGTGTAGCGACGCGTACCGGTGCGCTCGACCCACAGCTCGGTGGCGGGAAGGTCGGAAGTCTGGTCAGCCATGGGGGAAATCCTGCCATGCCCCGTCGACGGGGACAGCGCGCAGGATGGTCACGAAATCCTCGAGCGCCGCGGACGACGCGTCGGCACTGCGTCGCAGCACTCCGATCGGCTCGACGGTGCCCGCGGTGGGCACGTCCAGGCGCCGGACCACCCCGTCGGCGAGGTCGTCGCGGGCCGCACGTTCCGTGGTGATCCACACCGCGTCGCTGCGCCGGACCACCCCCCGGGCCACAGCGAGATCGAGCGTCTCGATCAGCCCGGCCGGCAGTCGCAGGCCGTGACGTTCGAACAGTGCCTCGGTCGCGTGGCGGGGCACGGTTCCGCGGGTCGCGACCACCAGCGGGTGTTCGAGTGCGTCGGCGACGGAGGCGGAACGCTCGGCGAGAGGATGGCCGGGCCGGACGACGAGGACCAGCGTCTCGGCGTACAGGAGCTCGAACGACAGGCCGACCATCCGGGACGGTTCGGCCATGCGTCCGAGGACGACGTCGAGGGCGCCGGCGGCGAGCGCCGACAGCAGGACGGCATTGGGGTCGGTGCGGATCCGGATGTCCAGATCGGCGCGCACGCGGCGCAACTCCGCCAGAGCTTCGGGGAGTACGGACCCGGCCACGGTGGGCAGGGCCCCGATCCGCAGCGGCTCGCGGGCGGGTTCGGCCGCTCCCGCCAGTGCGGCCACCGCTGCGTCCAATGAGGTGGTGACGTCCTGCGCGTATCTCAGGAAGCGGTGACCCGCCGCGGTGAGGCGCGCACCGTGTCGGCCGCGGTCGAGGAGTTTCGCTCCGGCGAGCACCTCGAGCTCGTTGAGGGTCTTCGTGACGGCCGGCTGGCTCAGCTGCAACAGCTCGGCCGCGCGTCCGACCTGCCCTTCGCGTGCCACGGTCACGAAGCACCGGAGGTGCCGGAGGCGGATCCGTCGGGCCTGGTCCGGCACGGACGAGGAGAGACCCATGTCGGATTGCATCACCGAAAGTTATGGATAAACGGCGATTTTGTCAATTTACATGATTTTTTTCTTCACCATATGGTGGTCCTCACCGCTCAGAGATCGGAGATCGCATGCCCAGCGGCGAATACGTCGAGCGCGACCACACACTGCACCCACCTGCGCTCACTCCCGGCTACCGCACGTCGGTGCTGCGCGCACCGAAGAACGCGCTCATCACGCCGAAGCCGACCCTGTCGGAGATCACCGGACCCGTCTTCCGCAGCGACGAGCTCGGCGCCCTCGACAACGACCTGATCCTGAACTTCTCGAAGGACGGCCTGCCGATCGGTGAACGCATCATCGTCCACGGCTTCGTCGAGGACGAGTTCGGCAATCCGGTCGAGGGTGCACTCGTCGAGGTGTGGCAGGCCAACGCCGGAGGCCGGTACCGCCACAAGAAGGACACCTATCTCGCGCCCATCGACCCGAACTTCGGCGGCTGCGGGCGGATGCTCACGGACGCGAACGGCTACTACCGGTTCCGGACGATCAAGCCCGGCGCATATCCGTGGGGCAACAGCCGCAACGCCTGGCGCCCGGCGCACATCCACGTGTCGATCCTCGGCCGCGGATGGGCGCAGCGCCTGATCACCCAGCTGTACTTCGAAGGCGACCCGCTGATCGAGAAGTGCCCGATCGCGCGGACGATCCCGACCGTGGACCAGCTCCGCAGCCTGATCGCCCAGGAGGATCCTGCCTCGAACGCCCCGTTCGACGCGCGCGCCTACCGCTGGGACATCACCCTGCGCGGGCGGCGCGCCACCTTCTTCGAGAACACCGAACTGCCGGGAGCCCCGCGATGAGCCTGCCCACCGATCCCTACCGGCCCGTGCCCCCGCTCCTCCCCCGCCCGATGGTCGCGCATTTCCCGGAGACGCCTTCGCAGACCGGCGGTCCCTACGTCCACATCGGTCTGGCGCCGCAGCAGGCCGGCTTCGACATCTTCGACAACAACTTCGGCAACGTCCTCGTGACCGACGAGACCGAGGGCGAGCGAATCGTGTTGGAGGGCCGCGTCATCGACGGCACCGGCACCCCGGTGCGCGACGCGCTGCTCGAGAGCTGGCAGGCGAACGCCCACGGCCGGTACGCGCATCCCGACGACGAGCAGGACACGGACCTCGATCCGAACTTCCGAGGCTGGGGACGCACCGGCGGCGACTTCGAGACCGGAGTGTTCACGATCGAGACGATCAAGCCCGGTGCCGTCACCAATCCCGACGGATCCGTCTCGGCACCTCACATCCTGCTGGTGATCTTCGCGCGCGGTATCAACCTCGGGCTGCACACGCGGGTCTACTTCGAGGACGAGACCGAACTCAACGCCGAGGATCCCGTCCTGAAGGGCATCGAATGGGAGGTGCGGCGCACCACCCTCATCGCGTCGCGTTCCGAGCGCGACGGCCGCACCGTGTACACGATCGACATCCGGCTGCAGGACACCCCGGACGGCGGTGCCGAGACGGTGTTCTTCGACATCTGACCGGCACTGCTCCGAACAGCCCGGTATGCGCGTGCGCTACCGGGTCGTTCTCGGTCGGGGCTGGCACTTCGGGCAACTGTACGACGAGCGGTTCATGAACTTCTCACGGCGGATCGGCGCGCCGCAGCGTCGGCACGGCTCGTTCTCTCGCCCTAGATAGTAAGCGACCGTTTAACGTAGCCGGACTGACCATTTGCTACTCAACGCTTTACTACCCTGCCTGGTTCGCCAGGACACGCCGTGGCGTTCACCCCATTCAGTACGCCAAGAGTTAACCACTCCATAGTTCCGGAAGAGATCTACAGCCGTCAGTGAACCAAAGTTGCCGCAACCTCACTTCGAACACCCGGAACGCGCAACCTGCCGTCCCACAGTTGGAAGCTGCTGCCTCAGTTTGCGACCAGCAGAGAGCGCACCTCATCAAAGAGCCTAGGATCTGCCTTCAGTGTTGACACTCGGTCACACCGACGAACGGAGCGACGTGAGCAACGACTGGCTGTTTGACAAGCGGACCCGCTGCTGGTCCTTCATGACGACGATGAAAGTACACGACTACCTGGAACTTTCGCGCAATGCTCATGCAGCCCAGGGGGGGCTTAGCGGACAACGTGGGGTGATGGCCACAACCACCGCAAAACGGATCCGCGAAAGGATGGTCGAAGATCTTAAAAAGGGAGCGACCCTCCCCCCTGTCGTTATTGGCGCTGTACTCGATCCTGACCGTTTCCGCAATCTCCCCGTGCAAGAGGAGGATGACCGACCCCTTTCATTCCTTCCTGACGACACGTCGAATCTGTCAATTATAGACGGTATGCAGCGCACCGCTGCACTTCAGGAGGCCGCCGATGAGGAACCTGCGGTCGGCGACGGTCAGATTCGAGTCGAATTCTGGCTCACGAACAATGTACGTGCAATGGTCTACCGAATGTTGATCCTTAATACCGGACAGGTTCCATGGACAATCAGTCGCCAACTATCGGTGGTATACGCCCCCCTTCTCGCCGAAATTAGGGCGCGAGTCCCAGAGATAGATAAGATGTCGACGCCCGATCAACCCGGCCGGCGCGTAGGCCCGGCACAGTATTCAAGCGACACTCTTGTAGAAATCTATATCGCGTTTTCGTTGCGCAAGACCGGAGTCGACACAAAGGAAGCACTATCAGACGAATTCTCGCGATTGGATTTTGTTGACAATCTTTCCAACGAAGGGTTTCAAGAGCAGTTCTACGGAGCGTTGTCCATGCTCTGCCAACTGGACATAGCGTTCGCACGTTTCGACGGGGCCGAAGGCATCCCTCCTGGCCGATTCATTTTTGACCGCCAGCCAGCACGAATAGGCTTCATTGTTGCAGTGGGAATTTTCATTCTCGGACGACCTGGGGCTGATCGACCTCAGGACGAGCGAAGCCGGCGCCTCAGCACCTTGAGGGAATCAGTTTTGTCACTTACAGAGCGTCTCAACGGAATGCATCCCGATAACCTTGGAGATTTTCTCAAGACGGACGTCCTTGAGGAATTGCTTAACAAACGAGTTGGCCAGGTTGGACGCTACGAGCGCAGCGTCTTCTTTGAAGCTTTCAAGGTACTTATCGAGGAGAATTTCGACATAAAAAATTTGGAGCAGTGCTGGCGGGCAAGTTAACGTGAACAGAAACATGTCCAAAGCCAACGCTAGCGTATTTGAACGGCTGGTCAGTTTCGCAGAGACACGCGGCGTTTCGATACCAGATCGACAGGAAGCCAGGTGGGTCAGTTCGACCATTGAAGAAAAAGAACGACTGAAGCATTCCGAAATACTAATTTCGATAAATTTTGGGCGCTTTCGTCATCTTTCTTGGATCGCATTTAACGATATCCACTACATTGCCTCATTTGGATTCGAACATGAAATGAGCGACCCAAGTCTTATTCCACTTGAAGACGCAGCAGGTTTCGATGTGTGCCTTCTATCAGAAATCCCTGTATTCCCGTCCGCTTCCGCGATCGAAGTGCTCGATGTCGTCGCTGCTGGGAGCAAAAAAGATGGTTCCGGTTATCATGGGCACGATAATTTTATGATCCGGAATCTATTTCCGCCGCTACGTATCTACGAGTGTGTATCCAGATTGGACGAAGGCACGGTCTGGCCCAATTTTTTGAGCATTTGCGCCGCCGAGACGCAGCACGGTGGCTCCTGGATAGACTTGCAGCTTGCTGACTCTTTGGCCGCACTTGCGCAGAGTCCTATTGATTACTTTCCCTATCAAGAATTGTGCCGATCCACTCTGGATTTAGATCCTAGAAGCTTATTTATGAGCTTATATAGATGCATAGAAGCAACCTATGCGCACGAAAAAGCCACCAAACTTAAGAATGCACTGTCGGTCGAACATAGCTGGAGCGAACTGGCGGCGATTCTTGAGAGCGAGATGTCCTGGCGGCCCCTCGAAGCCGAAAGCCTGAACAATGTTCTAAAGCATGCCAGTGAAGACGATCTCGAAGAGATATGCAAATCCTTAAAAAGAGACACGGGGAAGAACATCGCCGCCTCTGCAGGCGCCGCAATCTACAAACTACGCAACAGAATTGTGCATTACCGGCCGACTAAAGATCCTTTCGATATGAATTCAATCGATTGGAATCATGTCTGCACCGTCCTGGTATCAATCGCGCGCGATGTGTTCCATCGTGCATACCACGAAGAGAAGAACTCCGCCGGCGGCAACCCGTGAGGTCTTGAAAGACTATTTCGATAAACCCATTCTTGTTGCCTAGATTTACTACATGCTGGCTGAGCATAATTAATTCGCGGGAAATTCGCGCAGAGGACCCGTAGCACCTATTTTGGCCATGGGAGCATCGATTGATATCTAACTCTCTCAGGAGTATCCATCTAACTGTAGTTAGCGATTATCGCCCATAACCTCACCTACGGAGTCACCGTCTAGGTAAACGCTAGAAGTGATGTCCAGACAGGCTGTCCCGCATCATTGCGGTGAATTGGCCTGACAGGCGAAGCCTCCGGTTGTGAAGTGGAGCTATCTAGGAACCGCCTCACACCCTGGAGGTTTTCGTGTCCCACCGTAACGCCACCCTCACCCCGATCACCCGCCTGCGCATGGCACGACTGATCGTCGAGCACGGCTAGACCTACGCAGCCGCAGCGAGAATGTTCGTTGTCGCCCCACGAACAGCGAAAAATGGGCCGACCGCTACCGGACCGAAGGCACGCCCGGCATGACCGACCGCAGTTCCCGCCCACACACCAGCCCGAACAAAACTCCACACCAGGTAGTACGTCAAATCGTGTACCTCCGGTGGCGTCACC
>NZ_AJVB01000112.1:0-9608 GCF_000278445.1 Rhodococcus sp. R1101 | reverse complement strand
TCCTCTGCTCGCGGTAGCGCGTTATCGAGGTGTGTCGTCGGACACGAAATGATTACGACCCGGCTCGGGGGCGTACACCTTCTCGGTCGAATCGAACCGGTCTGTTCTCGAGGGGGCGACCCATCGCTGCCTCGATTCGATCATCTGTGGGGCGAACCTTCGGCGTGTGCGACCGCGTCATCGAAGGTATTGCTACACAGGGAATTCGGTGAGAACGCGTCGATCCTCTGTGGACGGGGACAGGATCGGTCCGGTGCCGTTGCGGCAGGTTGTCGTCGGGCCGGCCGAATGCGAGGGCCGTAAAGATCGACTTTCGAGTATGACGTGGCCCACTTGCCTCGGTTCAGATGGCGTCGGACACGATTCCTTGAAAACGCTTGGACCTGCGACGTTACCTGGTTGTGACCTGAAGGTCGCGTGATGACGCTCCGTGCGGTGGTACAGATCCGCCGGCGATGCCCGCGGCCCCGTTGAGGGCCGGACGCAATTCGGCCGATTTTGGAGCACGACCTTGTCCGTTTCATCATTGCGCCGTTTCCGTGCCGCCGTCGCCGCGGCTGCCGTTCTCACCACCGCCATCGGCGTCGGTACGTCCGCCGCCGATGCCGACACCGCCACCTCCGCACCGACCGGGTTCCAGGAGCCCCGCGCTCTGATCCGGGCGCTGGACTTCGACGCATTGTCCGCCGACGGCTGGACCGTGACGGACGCCGTGGAGGACACCACCTCCACGGAGTCGACCGAGGCGGTGGAGGTCGCGACGGAGATCGCTCCGCCTCCTGTGCCGCCGGCGGTCACACCCGAGGAGCTGACCCGCATCGTGCCGGGTGTCCCTGCGGAGAAGATCGAGCAGTACATCGCACCGCTGAACGATGCGATGACGCGCAGCGGCATCGACAACCCGGTCCGTCAGGCGGCGTTCATCGCCCAGCTCGCCGTCGAATCCGATTCCTTCCGCACCTTCGAGGAGTACGCGTCCGGACGCGCCTACGAGGGGCGAGCCGACCTCGGCAACACCCAGCCCGGCGACGGCGAACGTTACAAGGGGCGCGGCGCGATCCAGATCACGGGCCGTCACAACTACGAGAAGGTCAGCGAACACATCGGCGTCGACTTCGTCGCGCACCCCGAGCTGCTCGCTGCGCCGGAGAACGCCTTCACCACCGCCGCCTGGTACTGGACCTCGCGCAACCTCAACGAGGTCGCGGACACCGCGGGGATCGTCCGGGTGTCCGAGCTCGTCAACGGCGGTCACCACGCGCTCGGTCGCCGTATCGACGACTTCAAGCGTGGTCTGGACGTGCTGCTCCAGCCGTAAGCGCCACATAGTCGCACCGGGCCGATGAGTTCGGGGCGCGCCGACGGTCTATCGGATCATGAGAAAACTGATCTACGACTTCGGCGTGTCCCTCGACGGCTACATCAACGACCGCGACGGCAACATCGACTGGACCGACCCCGACGACGAACTGCACCAGTTCCACAACGACCGGTTCCGTCAGCTCGAGCTCTCGCTGCACGGTCGGCGGATGTACGAGTTGATGGCGGAGTACTGGCCGCACCTACCCGACGATGCCTCGCCCATCGAGCGCGACTTCGCCGAACTGTGGACGACCACGCCCAAGATCGTCTTCTCCCGCACACTTACCGAAGTTCACTGGAACAGTCGCCTCGTCAGCGACGACGCGGCGGAGGAGGTGCGCAGACTCAAGGCCGAAGGCGACGGAGTCATGGAGGTCGGTGGGGCGAACCTCGCCGCGTCGCTGATCCCCCACGGTCTCGTCGACGAGTACCAGGTGTTCGTCTCACCCGTCCTGCTCGGTGGTGGCACACCCATGTTCCCGCCCCTGGAGAAACGCGTGGATCTGCGCCTGGTCGAGACACGTCACTTCGCCACCGCAGTGATGTTGCGCTACCTTGCCGACTGAATTTCTGTGACACACCGGTTCTCACGTACCAGGCGCGTGACGGGGTCGCGTCCACCATGTCATCCGCGTTCACCGCGCGCCGGTGCCCGGGCCGTAGAGCCGCGCCACGTCGGGCGAATCCAGCCACCCCGAATAGGTCGGCGACTGCGGCCAGCCCTCGGGCGAATCCTGCCATTCCTCCTGACGACCCCATGGGAGAAGGTCGATCAGGGCGAAGGTGTAGCTGAGCTGTTCGGTTCCGCGGCCGGTGGTGTGCCAGGTGCGGTAGACCTTGTTGCCGTCGCGCAGGAACACATTGACCGCGAACCCTCCACCGGGAGGTGCGTCGACGTCGGCACCGAACGAACTCTCCGACGACGAGTACCACTCCATCGTGTTGCCGACCTTGGCCTTGTAGGCCAGGGCCTCGTCGATCGGTCCGTTGGTGACGATGACCATGCGGGCGTCGTAGTTGTCGAGGATGCCGAGCCGGGTCCACTGCGTTGTGAGGCTCGTGCATCCACCGCACTGCCATTCGGCGCCGTCGGACCACATGTGGTGATAGGTGATGAGTTGCGAGCGGCCCTGGAACACGTCGACAAGCCGAATCGGGCCGTCGACGCCGATCAACGTGTAGTCGGGCAGTTCGACCATCGGCAGTCGACGACGTTGTGCTGCGATGGCGTCGAGTTCGCGAGTGGCGGCCTTCTCCCGTCGACGTAGGTCTTCGAGCGCTGCTCGCCAGGTCTGCTCGTCGACGATCGGGGGAAGGGCGCGGGTGGTCTGCTGGGTCATGACGTCTCCCGGAGTCGGACGGATCCGTTCACGAATGTCGACCGGGGGCAGGCCCGAAACTCATCGATCCCCTCGATCGGAGGTGTCCCGACCGAGGGACTCGACGAGGCGCGTGCCGTGACCGCTACGCGCCCTGACGGACCGGCGTGCGGCGGCCCGGCGCAGCGAGGCCGGCGCCGATCACCGCGGTCGCAGCGAGCCCGGCCAGCGCCGCGAGGAACTCGGTGCCGCTGATCGTGCCGTAGTCGGCGAGGCCGGGAATACCGGCGAAGGTGGCATCCCCGACCGGCAGCGAGTAGGCGCCGACGATGTGCTCGAGACCGTCGGGGCTGCCGGACGCGACGAGCGCCAGCGCGCAGGCACTGGTCACGGCCAGACCACCGAGTGCTGCGACTCCCCGTCGGACGGCGACCGGGGTGACGGTGGACCGCTCGTCCCATACGGCCACGCCGGGCGCGAACGCCATCACCGCGCTCGACACCGCGGCGGTGATGAGGGCTTCACCGAGACCGATGGCCAGATGGACTGCGGTCAGATCGCCGATGAACGCTGCGGCGGCGCCCGTACCGACGGTCGCCGAGTATGCGGCGCCGAGAACCGCCGCGCTCACCGGCACGGACAGACCGGCGCCGAGAGCGGCGGTGGTCCGCGTCAGCTTTCCGAGGCCGAGCCGCTCGGCGCCGGTACGGATGGCGGCGGTGACGAGGACGGGTAGCCCCGCCATCAGCAGCACGTTCACCCCGAGAGCGTTGATGCCGCCGTCCCCGAACAGCAATGCCTGTACGCCGAGCACGGCGGTCATCGCGAGAAGAGCGAGTCGGGGACCGAGGAGCGCGGTCGCGAGCGCGCCGCCGATGAGGTGGCCGCTGACGCCGTCGGCGATGGGGTAGTTGACCATCTGGGCGCCGAAGATCATCGCTGCGGTCGTGCCGGCGAGAAGGGCATCTCGGGTCGTGAGGCGCGGGCGCCCGGCGGTCGCGGCGAGGACGACCGCACCGGTGGCGATCGCCGCGGCGGGCGCGGTGGCGCTCGTGGTGAGGAAATGGTCAGGGACGTGCATGGGTGAGACTCCCTTCGAGGGTGGACGGGTGAACGTGTGTGGAGCGCCAGGAGCGCCAGGTCGACTCGAGCGGCGAGGAGTGGGTGTCGGCACCGAGGAACCGCAGCAGGCTGCCGGGACCTTCGAGCTGGACGACGGCGTCGTCCTCGGCGCGTCGCCCGTAGGTCGCGATGACGTCGTGCACCCGCGCGGAACCGAGGATCCCGGGTTCGGGGAACGCGCCGTGCGCGTACAACTCCTCGACGAAGAGGGGACGACGGTCGAGGGTGGCCGAGGTCTGGCTGCGGATCGCACCTCCGGTTTCCCCGTGGCGCCCGAGGACGAGGGTCTCCCGCATACTCGCGGCGGCGTCGGAGGCGAGTTCGATCCGGGTGTCTCGGTGCACGCGGGCGCCGGTGGCGATCACGAACGGGTAGGTGTCCCAGACGAGGGCGCCGCCCTCGGCGACCGTGATCCGTACATCCCATCGGGAGAGCCGGTTGTCGGCGTCGTAGGCGACGGTGCCACCGATGTCCTGCAGCTCGAGCGTGCACCCGGCGTCGACATGGACGTCGACGGTCACCGAGTCACCACCGAGCAACAGTGCGCCGGCGGCGACGAGGGCGACTCGGGCGTGAGCCGGACCGACTTCCACCGTGCGGGGGACGAGCATGCCCGCCCGCAGGGCCAGACGTGCCCGGCCCGGTGCCCGTTCGATGCGGATCGTGGTGCGGGACATGATCAGTCGTGCGTGTGTGCGACGGCGCCGTCGTGGCTGTGACCGTGCCCATGGGCATGACCATGGCGATGACCGTCGTCCTCGTCCTCGTCCTCGTCCTCGTCCTCGTCGGCGTGGAAGTGCGGAGCCATCGGACCTGGATCGACGGGGGTGTGCGACCCGGCGCGGTGGGCTGCCAGCATCTCGCGCACCCAGTCGCCGAGCGCCTGCACGGACGCGGCGTCGGTCCGGGACAGCGCCAGCACCGGTCCGCCCTCGCGGGCCTTCTCGGCGTCGGCGACCATCTGGGGCACGTCGACACCCACATAGGGGGAGAGATCGGTCTTGTTCACCACGAGCAGGTCGGCGCGGCTGATGCCGGGCCCTCCCTTGCGGGCGACGTCGCCACCACCGGCGACATCGAGCACGAAGATCTGCGCGTCGACGAGCGCGGGGGAGAAGGTCGCGGTGAGGTTGTCACCGCCGCTCTCCACCAGCACCACGTCGAGCGGCGCGAAGTCGCGTTCGAGATCTTCGACGGCCAGCAGGTTCATCGTCACGTCGTCGCGGATCGCGGTGTGCGGGCACGCACCGGTCTCCACCGCGCGGATGCGCTCGGGGTCGAGCACGCCGGCCGAGCGGAGGAAACGGGCGTCCTCGTCGGTGTAGATGTCGTTGGTGATCACGCCGAGCTGCAGCTCGGACGCGAGGGTGCGGCAGATGGTCGCGATCAGCGAGCTCTTGCCCGTGCCGACGGGACCGGCGACGCCGAGACGGAGCGATCGGGTAGTGATGTGTTCAGGCACGGAACAGCCTTTCCGGAGCGGATGCGTGGGCTTCGGCCCATAATTCGGTCTGGGGACCACCGGTCGCCGGGATGCCCGCCGGGTCGGTGAGAGCGGACAGCTCGGCGATGAGCGGTTCGAGATGGGCGCAGGCCTCGAGCGTCCATCGCGAACCGATGGCCGGGTCGGAGGGGTGCAGTTTGAGGAAGGCCGCGACGATCGCCTGCGCCTCCTCGTACAGCACCAGTCGCGCGGTGTCGATCGCCGGGATGCGCGCGAGCGCCGCGATGGCCCCGACCACCAGTCCCCGCGACGGTCGCGGGGTCCGGGCGTCGAGGTCGTCGAGAACGGTGGAGGGCCACAGGTTCCGGGCCAGTCGCAGATAACCGCGGGCCAGCAACCGGGACGCGTCGCGCTGGGCCGGGCCCGGAGTGCGCGCCGCCCAGTGGTCCTCGATCTCGTCGATCCGGAGCGACAGGGCGGCTCCGGCATCGGAGTCGACCGCGTGTCGGGTGACCACGGCGACGCCGGCCTCGACTGCCGCCGAGGTGCGCAACCGTGCGACGAGGAAGCGGCGCACCTCGGTCGGTGACATCCCACCCTGGAGCGCTGGTTCGAGCCCACCCGAGTTGACGTTCCCGCCGACCGGTGCGCGCCCGTCCGCCAGGAGGAGCAGCACCGTGGTGGGGGAGAGAGTGCCGGGCACCATCAGAACATCGAGTACAGCTGCGTGAGCGGCAGTTCGGTGGCCGGCGCTGGAACGACCCGCTCGCCGTCGATGTCGATGTCGAAGGTGTCGGGGCGGATCTCGATGCGCGGCAACGCGTCGTTCTGCTTCATGTCGGCCTTGCCGATGTGCCGGGTCGGCCGCAGCGGCAACAACCTGCGGCGCAACCCGAGTCGTTCCTCCAGGCCGTCGTCGAGGGCGGTGGGGGAGACGAACGACACCGACGTGTGGGGGGCCAGCGCATCGCCGAACGCCGGACGCTGAAGCACCGGCTGCGGGGTCGGGATCGACGCGTTGGGGTCGCCGAGCGCGGCCCAGGCGATCGATCCGCCCTTGATGACCAGCGACGGCCGGATGCCGAAGAACTTCGGGTCCCACAGCACGAGGTCGGCGAGCTTGCCATCCTCGACAGAACCGAGTTCGTGGTCGATGCCGTGCGCGATCGCGGGGTTGATCGTGTACTTCGCGACGTAGCGACGGGCCCGTTCGTTGTCGGCGGGCATGCCGCCGTGGAGCGCCCCGCGGCGGTTCCTCATCACGTGCGCGACCTGCCAGGTGCGGGTGATCACCTCACCGATCCGTCCCATCGCCTGGGCGTCGGACGAGGTGATCGACAGGGCACCCATGTCGTGCAGGATGTCCTCGGCCGCGATGGTGGTGGCCCGGATCCGGGATTCGGCGAACGCGAGGTCCTCCGGGACGGCCGGGTTGAGGTGATGACAGACCATCAGCATGTCGAGGTGCTCCTCGACGGTGTTCACCGTGTGCGGCAGAGTCGGGTTCGTCGAGCCGGGAATGATGTGCGGCATCCCGGCGATGCTCAGGATGTCCGGGGCGTGCCCACCTCCGGCGCCTTCGACGTGGAAGGCGTGGATCGAGCGGCCGCCGATCGCGGCCAAGGTGCTCTCCACGAAGCCCGCCTCGTTCAGTGAGTCCGAATGCAGCGCGACCTGCAGTCCGTGCTCGTCGGCCGCGCGTAACGCCGCATCGATCGCGGCCGGTGTGGAGCCCCAGTCCTCGTGCACCTTGTACCCGGCGGCACCGGCGAGGGCCTGTTCGCGCAGCCCTTCGGTGGAGACGGTGTTGCCCTTGCCGAGCAGCAGCACATTCACCGGCAGCGCGTCGAGCGCGCGGTGCATCTGCATCAGATGCCACGGGCCCGGCGTGACGGTGGTGGCCTTCGACCCTTCGGACGGACCGGTTCCGCCGCCGGCGATCGTGGTGATGCCGGTGGCGAGTGCCTCGACGATCTGTGACGGCGACAGCAGGTGCACGTGCGAGTCGAACGCGCCGGCAGTGAGGATGCGGCCTTCACCGGAGATGACGTCGGTGGACGGGCCGATCTGCAACTTCGGGTGCACGCCGTCGGCGATGTCCGGGTTGCCGGCGCGGCCGAGGGCGACGATGCGACCGTCGCGGATACCGACGTCGGCGCGCACGATGCCCCACCAGTCCAGCACGATCACGTTCGTGATGACGGTGTCGGGAGCACCTTCGGCCCGCGTCGTCACGCCCTGGGCCATCGATTCGCGGATGGACTTGCCGCCACCGAAGACGGCTTCCTCGCCGCCGAAGGTGCGGTCCTCCTCGATCTGGATCCACAGGTCGGTGTCGCCCAGGCGTACCCGGTCGCCGACCGTCGGTCCGTACAGTGCCCCGTACTCGGCGCGTGTGATCTCCACGTTCTCAGTCCTCCTGCTTCCGCACCTGGATACCGGGTACGACGCGTCGCCCGCGCAGGGCGACGGCGTCCAGTTCGCGGCTGCTGCCGGGTTCGAATCGCTGCGACGTCCCCGACGGGATGTCCAGGCGGAAGCCCTGCGCGCGTTCACGGTCGAATTCGAGGGCCGCGTTCGCGTCCGGCAGGTGGAGGTGTGAGCCGATCTGGATGGGACGATCACCGGTGTTGAGGAAGACGAGGGTGATGCGCTCGTCGTCGGAGCGGTCCGCGTTGAGGGTGAGGGAGCCCTCGGCGACGCGAATCGCTCCGGGTCCCGAAGTCGGTCCGGATGCCATGTCGGGCTCCTTTCAGGAAATCGGGTGGTGGATCGTGACGAGCTTGCGTCCGTCCGGGAAAGTGGCCTCGACCTGCACGTCGGTCAGCATTTCGGTGACGCCGTCCATGACCTCTTCGCGGGCGAGGACCTCGCGGCCCTTCACCATGAGGTCGGCGACGTCGGCGCCTTCGCGTGCCCGTTCGATCACCCAGGTGGACAACAGGGCAACGGCTTCGGGGTAGTTCAGTCGGACGCCGCGGTCCCGCCGGTCGCGCGCCACCATGCCGGCGACGGCCAGAAGGAGTTTCTCGGTATCGGCGGGAGTCAGCTGCATATGTCGTTCTTTCGTGCGAGTCGGCGGTCGTGCACTCGATGCCGATCATGCGCGGCTCTTGTTTCGCGGACGTTACCCCCGCGTATCGCGGAGAAATCCGGACGTATCGACCTCAGAAGTGCTGCCGCACTGCGTGACCCCGGCAACACCGCAGTGGGATGCCGCCACCGCCGTCCATGGCCGGACAGACCTACGGCCGTTCCCGATCGATCGGAAACGGCCGTAGGTCAGCGATATTCGAGGCGTTCGTCGCTAGGACGGAACGGAGACCTCCTGATATCCCGCGAGGATCTCGTCGGTGTGTTCTCCGTGCAGCGGCGGTGCCGACCGCAGCGGCGGTCGTGCCCCCCCGAAATTGACCGGGAACGCGATCTGTTCGAGAGGCCCGGACGCATGGTCGACGGTGCCGACCATGCCGATCGCGGCGGTGTGCGGATCGCTGTAGATCTCGTCGAGATGCCGGATGGGGGATACCGGCACGCCATGTTCCTCGAGGACCCGGCACCAATATTCGACCGTCCCGATGGCGAATGCCTCGGTGAGGACCTCGTCGAGTTCGTCGCGATGCTCGATGCGATCACGGTTGTGGAGGAACCGTGCATCGGTCACGAGCT
Organism: Rhodococcus sp. R1101; assembly: GCF_000278445.1. Lineage (NCBI taxonomy): Bacteria > Bacillati > Actinomycetota > Actinomycetes > Mycobacteriales > Nocardiaceae > Rhodococcus > Rhodococcus sp. R1101. The sequence goes on along the minus strand of NZ_AJVB01000112.1, from coordinate 692 downwards.
CGGGTCGGCCCAGCGTCACGCACAGCTTCTCCCACAGCCCGTCGTTCCCCACCGCGACGACGAAGTATCCGTCGCTCGCCGGATATGCCTGGTAGGGAGCGAGATTGGGGTGCGCCGAGCCCAGAGCGTGCGGTCGCTCCCGCGTGGCGAAATAGTTCGTGGCCCAGTTGACGTGCATCGCCAGCTGGCATTCGAACAGCGAGGTGGTGACGTACTGGCCGCGACCGGTGCGAGTGCGTTCGACCAGCGCGGCGAGTACCCCGATCACCCCGAACAGTGCTGCACCGAGATCGCCCATCGCGTATCCGGCCTTCATCGGCGCGCCACCGGGTTCACCGGTCAGCGACATCAAACCGCCGGCGGCCTGAGCGACCATGTCGTAGCCGGGCTGGTCGGCCAGCGGTCCCTCGTCACCGAAGGCCGAGATGTGCAGGACGATCAGGTGCGGGTGCTGTTCGGACAGAGCGCGGTAGTCGAAGATCTTCTGCAGGCCGCTGCCGGGTTTGAAGTTCTCGACCACGACGTCGGCGTCGGCGAGCATCCGGTGCACGATCCGCTGTCCCTCCTCCGACTTGAGGTCGATCGTCACCGACTTCTTGCCGCGGTTGACCGCGAGGTAGTAGGTGGCGTCGTCGCCGACGAAGGGTGGCCCCCACACCCGGGTGGGGTCGCCGCCCTGGGGGTGCTCGACC
>NZ_AJVB01000111.1:0-9783 GCF_000278445.1 Rhodococcus sp. R1101 | reverse complement strand
ACGACCGTGCCGAGATCGTCGACCGCACGCTCACGCGGTACCGCGAACTCGGGGCCGACGGTGCGCTGTTGTGGTCGTTCGTCCCCGACCCGCGGGCGGACGAGTGCACCTACGACATCGGCCTCGACGACCCGGTCCGGTATGTCCTACGGCGTCACCACCGCTCAGGATGAGGCGCGGTCGCTCACGCGGAAGAGCCTCCAATCGGGTTGGTCGGCCCCGTCATTGGGGATCTCGAGTTCGAGTACGGCGATGTCGCTGCCGGTCTCGTAGATCGTGGGATAACGGCGGTTCACGGCATCCGATGTTCCGCGACCCTCGTTGGGGACGGTCAGGATGTATTCGACTCCGTAGGACGAAGGGCGGTTGAGCACGGCCGTGAAGTCGGAATCCGAAGGGATGACGAACGTCTCGGGGCGTTCGGTGGCCGAGAAGATCGCGAACCCGTAGACCGTGTCCATCAGCACCGAACCCGGTGGCAGGTCCATCTCGTCGAGGTATTCGGCGATGCGTCGTTCGGTGGAGAACGCCGCGATCACCCGTCTCTGCTGCTCACGCACGTCGGACGGATCGTCGTCGTCCGGGAACAGGACCGTGCGCAGCGCGTGTTGTTCCTGCGACAGGGCGGGCGAGCCCATCGCGACGAACGTGATGGGCAGACTGCACACCAGTAGTACCGCACCCAATGGGGCCGCCCCGCTGTCGTCCTCGGCTCTCGGAGCGGTGTGCGGGCCGGGACGTCGGGCCGCGAACCGCCCGCGTCGCGGCGCCAGTTGCACGACCCACACGGCGAGCAGCGGGATCGCGCAGATGTAGAAGCGCAGGAACGGGAAGGTCATCCCGCGCGCGTAGGACAGTGCCGCGAAGCCCAGCACCGCGCCGAAGACCACGAACGGCACGAGCGGTTCGAGATCGCGTCGCCGCCACGCGAGCACCGCCACGACCGGGATCGACAGCGGAAGCGCCGGTCCGAGCGCGACGGTCTCGGCGAGCGAGAAGGCGATCGCACCGAGTCCGCCCGACGATCCACCACCGCTCTGCTCGAGGATGGCGGCGTTGCCGTAGGTGGAGGTGAACTGCGCGAGCCCTTCCCCGGTGACGAGCCAGCTCGTGGTGACGAACACGACGAAGGCCAGGGCGAGGGGAGAGGCGACGAGAATGGCGTCCATGATCGCCGGCTGCCATCCGGCACCGGGAGCGTATCGGCGTGAGCGGTACCGGACGAGCAGCGCGACGAAGACCGTCACCGCCCCACCGACGGCCAGCGCGTCGTACCGCGCGAGATACGCCAGTGCCAGGGCGATACCCGCCAGGGCGAGGTCGTGGATGTCGTCGGTGCTGCACCACCGGATGAGTCGGCGAGCGGCCCAGCACAACGCGAACAGGAACGGTGCCTCGCTCATCCCGTTCGCGCCGTAGTAGACGATCATCGGATTCAGTGCGAAGACCGCCGTCACCGTCCACACGAACCACGGGGAACATCCGCGATCGCACGCGATCTTGTGGATCTGCACCGCTGCGCTGGCCATGAACGGTGCCGACATGATCACCGCCGTCACCGAATAGGCCGTCAGTCCGGGGAACCACGCCGACAGACCGGCGAGAGGCACCTGGACGAGTGCGGTGAGCGGCGTGAACACGAATCCGATGGCGGCGAGATGCGGGTCGCGGCTCAGCAGCACCGTCCGCGCCGCGCTCACACGACTCAGCGAATCCCCTTGGTAGTACTGCACGTCGAGCGCGAGCCACAGACCTGCCGCCAGATAGATCAGGCCCGAGGTCCAGAACACCCACCGGCTGCGGGCCTTCACGACGACAACCCGTGGAAGGTCTTCTCCCAGTAGGAGGGATTGCGGATGAGCTGATAGGTGCCCTTGATCGCCGCGATGGACATGAGCACCCAGTACAGCGGGACGGTCAGGCACGGCCACCACAGGTTCGCGTGCCCGGTCTCGCGACACGCGACGAAGTTCATGTACATCACGGCGACATTGCCGAACACGAGCGAGATCAAGGCGGGGAAGTAGGCGTACCACGGGAAGATCTCCTCGATGAGATCCGCCTGCCCGAGCAGCCACGACAGCGTCGTCATCCAGAACACCATGTTCAGGCACGCGATGATCGGTGTACCCGCCAGCAGGGTGGTGAACCGCAGCATTCCGGCGGTGCCGATGACTCGCCACAGTCGGACGGGGCGGCGCATGTGGACCAGCCAGGTCTGCAGATAGCCCTTGTACCACCGGGATCGCTGCCGCACCCAGTTGATCGGATCGCTGTTCGCCTCTTCCAGTGTGGTCGAGTCGAGAACCGCGGTGGAGTAACCGGATTCGGCGATCCGGACACCGAGATCGGCATCTTCGGTGACGTTGTACGGATCCCACGCACCGATCTCGTCGAACACCGATCGGCGGATGTGGTTCGACGTCCCGCCGAGCGGGATCGGCGAGTGCGACTTCATCAGTCCGGGCAGGATGAAGTTGAACCACAGCGCGTAGTCGGCGGTGAACCATCCGGTCAGCAGATTCTGGGTTCCGTTGTGGAAGGCCAGCTTCGCCTGCACGCACGCCACGTCGTCGCCGAGGCGATCGAAGACGACGACCACCCGGCGCAGCTGCAGTGGTTCCGGGAGATCCTCGGCGTCGAAGATCGTCACGATCTCACCCGTCGTGAAGTGCAGTCCGTAATTGCACGCCTTCGGTTTCGTGCGCGGGTCGGCGGCCGGGACGAGCAGGATCTCGACGCTCTCGCCGAGTCCGGCCTCCTCCGCAGCGTCGATCGTGACGGTGTCGTCCTCCTCGAGCAGCAACAGCACCTGGAGCTTGTCGGCCGGATAGTCGAGCGCGGCCATGGCAGCGAGCAGGTCGCCGACCACCTCGGGTTCGTTGTAGGCGGGGACGAGCACCGTGTACGGCGGGAGCCGGTCGTCGGTCAGGGCGAGCGCTTCCTCGTCGTCGACGATGAACTGCGCGTCGCGGGCCATGCCCCGGGTGAAGAGCAGCAGCCGGTCGGCGAGGGTCGCGATGTACCCGAAGGTGCACAGCACGGTGAAGACGATCAGGGTAGGTTTCGTCGCTACGACCAGCGAGGCCACGAAGGCCGCGGCGAGTGCGAATCCGAGATACTTCTGCCACGGCACGAATGCGACCGACGCCGACGAGACGGGGCTGCGTTCACGGAGTCCGTGTACGGCCTCGTGCAGGGCCGCCTTCCGGTAGGCGTCGAATTCGATGGTGTTCTCGGCCGGAACATCGTGTCCGGAACCGACGTTCACGCGTCCTGCCATTGTGCCTCCACGAGTTCGCGACCCACCTCGATGAGCATGGAACGGTCCTTGTACTCGGGCTCGGTGTCCTCGACGGTGCCGTTGCCGCGCAGCAACACTCGCATCAGCGTGCGTGCGTTGGCGACAGTGTTCGGCTCGGGCTGCGGGAACGGCGCATCGAGTTCGTGGTTGTCCACCGTCAGCAGGCTCACCCGCTGGGCGACGGTGTCGCTGCGGGTCCAGACGAAGCTGAGCAGGCTCCACGTCAGGAGCAGTGTGTCGTCGACGACGGTGAAGTATTCGGCGGTCACACCGCGACCCAGATCGACGTATTCCTTCGGGCTCACCCGTGATCTGCCCAGTGCGTACATCGATTGGGTGGGATAGACCGCGAACTGGTTCGGGCTGCGCACCTGCAGGGTCTGCACTGCGACGGTGCGGGGGCGCAGCAGCCGATCCCACTCCGGGTTCGGTTCCTCCGCCCGGAGCATCTGCCGGCGCAGCACCGATCCCTGACGGAAGTATGCGCGGGGCCAGTCGTAGTCGACGGACGACAACTGCACCCATCCGGACGGGACGACCTGGGCGGCGGTGCCCGAATAGGGTGGTCCGACCGAGACGGGTGTCAGGCGCTGGTCGGGGAGCGGCAGGAGTGCGGCGAGCAGGGCAGCCACCGCGATGCACATCGCTCCGCGTACTGCCTGGGCGATCGAGACGGGATTCGGAGGCAATGTGCGCGGTGCGAGTCCGCGAAAGGTCCAGAGGTAGGCGCCGGAGCCGACGACCACCGTCGCGATCACCGCCGGGACGTACTGGTCCACGGCGATGGGTGCGTCCGGCCATCGCCGATCGATCACGGCGAGCACGATCAGTCCGATCACGAATGCTGCGGAGCCGTAGAAGAATCCACGAGCCCAGGTGCGCCGGGTCGCCAGTCCGATCGCCGAGGCGGCGAGGACGAGGGTGACCACACCGGCGACGAACTTCGTCCCGCCCAGTTCGACGAGCACGATCCGGTACACGACAGGTGAGCTCAGGAAGAGCATCATCCATGCCTCCCAGTAGGCCGCGGTCACCCGCAGGCCGAACATCGCGATGCACGCACCGCACACGAACACCCACGCGGCGAGCACGTCGAGGTGCATCACCTGGTAGGTGGTCGCGTATCTCGGCATCAGCAGGCCCTTGATCGCGAGCGCGATCAGCAGCAGAAGCACCGAGGTGATGATGTCGGTCTGCCGGTCGTGGATGGGCAGTTCGTTCCGGCGCCTGCGCGTGACACCGATCGCGACGACCGCGACGAGCGGCGGCACGATCAGGACGTAACCGCCCGTGGTGCCCGTGCGGATCTCCGCGATCAGCTGTAGCCAGGTGGAGTGGAAGCCGATCAGTGTCGCGGTGACTATCACGACCCACCGAATGGTGGTGCGCCGCAGCGCACTCGTGAAGAACCGTTCGGTGAACGGCGGTTGTTCGACTGTCGTGGTCATCGCGTTCACCGCGACTGCGGGCGGCGCCGACGGGAGAGCGCCCACACCGCGGCGCCTGCCGCACCGGCGACGAGCAGGACGACACCCGCGACGACCACCGCTGTCACCGTGCTGTTCGTTCCCGACGACGCCGCGTCCACGCCGTCGTCCTGGGTCCGGGGATCGATGAGCGTGATCGGATCGCGGTCGGGCGCGGTGAACAGCACGCTGCCCTCGAGCTCGAACCAGCGGCCGGGCTCGGCGGAGAGCCAGTCGATCGTCCGATCGAGTTCTTCGGGGACGTCGGTGGACGTGGCGACCAGCACGGTGCGTCCGTCCTCGCGCACGACCTGCACGGAGGCGAAGTCCACCTCGGTGCCGAAGGTGAGGCTGGTGCTCTCGCCGGTGGCGTCGCGGACCTCGAACCGGCGGTCCTCGGTGCGGACGAGCGGCAACTCCGACTGCAGTCGGTCGGGGATGACGCCGTTCGCCGCCACGACCAGTGCGGGCGCCGACGAGGTGAGCGCGTCGTCGATCGACACCCAGGTCGGATCCAGCGGGCGCGTGGTGAGCGACTGGAGCCCGGCGACGAGTTCGACGGCACGTCCGACGTCGACGAGTGTGCGAGCCGCAGTGGCGACGTTCAGCTGCGGCATCAGGGTCTGGGGCAGCGACGGAAATCCGGCGGGAACGGGCGGGTCGGCGACGGTGCTCGACACGCGGCTCTCGCCGTCGATACGGAGGGTGACGGGTTGTTGGAGACCGCACTGCTCCTGAGAACCGGTCGTGCGGAGCGCGACGGTGATGTCGGTGAGGCGCCGGAGGGACGAGTTCGGCACCGTGACCACGCGGTCGATGACACCGCTCGAGTCGGCTGCCCATGCGTCGAGCTGGACGTCACCTGCCGAGACGGTGATCAGCCCACCCTGGGTGGCGGGAAGCGGGGTGTAGGAACCCTTCAGATCGATGGCGACATCCCGGACGGGCCGGCCGAACTCGGCCTGATCGAGGAACAGATGTACGTCGGCGATGCCGAGACCGCTCGTCTCGAGATCGGACACCCGCAGGTCGTTCAGGGTGGTCGAGTCCGGAGCAAGGATGGGCGGAACGTCGAAGGTGCCGACGGCCACGTCGGAGCCGACGGCGAAGCCGGACAGGACGCTGTTCACCAGGCGCCCCTGGTCGAGGAGGGTCTCGGCATCGCCTCGGACGTACAGGGCGGGAGGCCCGCCGGGAATCGTGCCGACCTCCACGCCCGTCTCCTCGCCTTCGCGGACGACGATCTGCCGGACGAACGGACTGTCGGCGGCCGGGGGAATGCCGTTCGACGGTAGTTCACGCACGTCCACCGGCACCTGACGTCCCGAATAGCGCGCGGTCACGCCGGCGGCGAGATCCAGGGTGACGGTGGACTCGGCGTCCGTCGGTCCGTCCGTCAGATACAACTCGAGGCGTTCGAGGACGGGCGGCAGATAGTCGGCGACCGCCGACGGGAGCGTAGGGGTACCGGCGTACCGGATCACCCCGTCGTGCAGTCGTACCGAACCGAGGGTCCAGTCGTCGGGGCAGATGTTGTCGACGGCGGTCAAGGTCAGCCCCAGCGAGATCACCGCGGCGTCGTTCTCCACCTTCGCGCCGGTGAGCGGAATCGACAGGGGCACGATGTCGCCGCCGGCCGGCAGTTCCACGCGGGTGAGCAACCGTCCGTCCGAGGTGACGTCGATCCATCCGCGCGCGACGTTCGTGGGCAGTTGGGCGGTGGTGTCCAGGAGAGCGGGGGTATTTCCGGGAGGGACCGGAATTGTGAGCGTGACGACATCGGAATTGCCGCGGAATTCCAGCTTCGGGCCGAGCCCCAGATTGCGGGTCGGGAATGCGACCTCGCCCGGCGAGGTCGGTTCCGTCGGCTCGAGATCCTGTGCTGAGGCAGTAATCGGGTTCGCGCACAACGTTATCGAGGCGGCAAGTGCCAGCATCAGGCTACGGCGGGAACGGCGACCGGTTCGGTGGAATGTCACCCGAACAGCGTATTGTGTCGGATCACGAAAGTATTGCAGGCGCGTCGGCAATTCGTTATGACGTTGCTCTGTTGTAACGAAACGACGGCCGGTCCCGATTTCAGCCGACGACCCCGAACCGGACGAAACAGGAGGCACCGGTGGCGGAACCGCTGAAGGCGTTGTTCGTGAACGAGAACATCGGTGGACACGCTACGGTGCACCATTCGCTCCGACGGGCGTTCGTCGAACGCGGCGATATCGAGGTGGAGTTCCTCGACGCCCACGGTCCGGGATTCGTGGGCAAGGTGTTCCGCGCGCCGGTGCCCGGACTCGATCGGCTCGATCTCGACCTCCAGGCGCTGCGCGGGCAGCTCGTGCATTCCCGGGGGCTGAGGCGTCGGCTGCAGGAACGTCTTGCCCAGGGAGACATCGACGTCCTCCACGTCTACACCCAGAACTGCATGCTCGGCTCGGCGGATCTGATGCGGACTCGTCCCACGGTGGTCACGACGGACAGCACCAACGAACTCAACGCCTATCTGATCCCCTATCGCACGGCGACCCGATTCACTCCGTTCGCGGTGCGCGCAGCGGTCCGCTTCGAGCGTCGGGTGCTGGATGCCGCGGACCTGGTGATTGCCAACGGCCGGCGCACGGCCTCGTCGCTTACCGGGGCGACGTACGGATTGCCCGCCGAGAAGGTGCTGACGATGGCACCCGGGATCTGGTCGCCCTTTCTCACCGGGGAACGGGCATTGCCCGATCGTTCGCGGCACCGGCGCCCCACCGTCGTCTTCATCGGCACCAGCATGGAACGCAAGGGCGGCAACACTCTCCTGCGGTTGCACCAGCAGTACCTGAGGGAGACGTGTGATCTGGTGCTCGTCACACGTGATCCTGTTCCGGATCTGCCGGGTGTGCGGGTGGTGGGTGATCTCGTGAGCGGTGACGACCGATTGTGGGACATCCTCGCCGAAGCGGACCTGATGTGCTTCCCGTCCGGAATGGACCAGGCACCCAACGTGATTCTCGAAGCAGGTGCGGCCGGACTTCCGGTCGTCGCGTCGACGGTGGGGTCGATCCCCGAGATGGTCGTCGACGGCGAGACCGGGCTTCTCGTCGAGCACGCCGACGACGAGGCGCTCCTCGCGGCACTCCGGATGTTGCTCGCCGACGGGGTACGACGACGCAGCATGGGCGCGGCAGCGCACGCGCGGATCGCCGAACTGTTCGATATCCGCACGACCGCCGCGCGACTGACGGAGCTGCTCGGCCGGGTGCACAGGAGGGTCGTTGCGCGGTGAGCGCTTCGCTGCTGTTCGTCGCGCACACCGGTGAGCGGTCGGGTGCCGAGAAGGTGATGTTGGCGCTCGTCGACGTCGCCCTCGCGCAAGGCCTGCGAGTCACCGTGGCGTGCCCCGATGGACCCCTGGCCGAGGCGCTCCCGGCCGGGTGCGTGCACGTCGGGTTGCCACGCCTGGGCATGTGGGGTCAGACGGGAGCCGGGCGGATCGCGGGCCTGGCGAGTCTTCCGGTGCGGTGGCTGGGGGGCGCGCTCCGGCTCCGGCGCGTGCTCACCGCCGAGCGACCACAGGTGGTGTGCAACTCGTTGTTCGCGTTGCCATCCCTGCGATTCGCCGTCGCAGGTACATCTCATCGCGAACGTGCGAGGTGGCTGGTGCACGACACTCTGTCGTCACGGAAGCAACGCCTCGTCGCCCGCCTCGGCAGAGCAGCGGTGGCGGGGGCCGTAGCGGTCTCCCGCGCCACTGCGGCTCCGGTCCGCGAATGCGGATATCCGGTCGTCGTTGCGCCGAACGGCGTTCCGGTGCCGGCTGCACCGTCCCTCACGGCCCGTCGTGTCGACTCGGCCGTGCGGGTGGGCATCCTGGCGTCGGTGACGGAGTGGAAGGGGCATCGGGTTCTTCTGGATGCGGTCGCCGAGGTGCCCGAAATCTGCCTCGACGTGGCAGGTACGCCGTTTCCTGGCGACGAAGCGTTCCTCCACGAGTTGCGCCGCCGCGCAGAGCGCTTCGACCTGCGTGGACGCGTGTCGTTCCTGGGGCAGGTCGACCCGGCAGAGGTATTCGCGGTCTGGGACGCGTTGGTCTCGGCCAGTATTGCACCGGAGGCCGGGCCGCTGGGAGTGCTCGAGGCGATGGCGCACGGTGTGCCCGTCGTCGGTACCGACCACGGAGGCACCGCCGAATATCTGTCCGACGGCGCGGGGCTGCTGGTGCCGCCCGGCGACGCGGACACCCTGGCCGCGGTGTTGCGCCGGATCGTCGCCGAACCCGAACTACGAACCGGGCTCGCCGTCACCGCGCGGCGCAGGGTGGAGGACCACCACGATATCGAGGTGACGCTGCCGGCCATGGCGAACGCGCTCTGGGCGACCGGCGTCACGTTGTGAGCCATCCTCGAGTATTGCTTTTGCAACCATGTTGTGATCTCCGGTGTTTGGTGTTGGCGGCGGATTCGCGCACACTGTGAGCCATGTGGGTGTGGATCGCATCGGCGCTGGCGGCGTGGTTGAGCCTTTCGGCTCTCGGCGCGCTCGCGGTCGGTCGGTTCCTGTTCGTCTCCGAGAGGGAGGAACAACTCGTCGAGATGCAGCGCGAGCAGCGTGATTCTGCGAATCCTCCCGTGAGTTCCTGACACGCCGCGTCGCCGCCGACGCGGTACTCGCGAGTAACAATTTTTCGTGTCTAGACTCGGTTCCGCGTCGTCCTCCTGTCCCCCCATGTGAGGACGACCGCACGGGTCGGTTACCCCCATCACCGGTCCGTGCCGAAGCCCCGGCCGATCCACCACCACGATTGCCGGGGCTTCACCTATTTCCGGCGGGGATATTCTGTCGCTCCTGACCGAGCGGACTCCCCGCTCTGCGATCGCCTGCGCACGGTGCCGATGGCTGCTGCGTGCCGGGCGGATGGCGCAGGAACTGCCGGACACCTTCGGTACCGCGCTCGGTGCGGTTGTTCGGAACCGTAAGGAGGCCAACGGTTTTCCGGAAAACGCTACGCTCGGGCAGTGGGTGCGCGAGCTCGTG
>NZ_AJVB01000110.1:0-9784 GCF_000278445.1 Rhodococcus sp. R1101 | reverse complement strand
GGGCGTGACCGCTCTCGGTCACGCTGCCTTCGGATCGGACCACGCCGTGGTGGTCCGCACCCGGCCATGAGTGTCGACGAGACGCGCGGGCAGGTCGTACTGCTCGAGCCACGACACGGCCCCGATCCCCCGCTGCAGCGCCGTCGCCGCAGCCGCATCGGCCCACACCGCGTCGGGAGCGATGACGCTGACCAGACGCCACCGCTCCGGGTCGGCGACATCGCTGGTGTGCGACGCCATCGCCGATCCGGCCGGCAGTTCGACGGACCCGCGATCCGGAAGCGGCACCTGCCATCCCCCGGCCGGGGCGTGACCCGCGGTGGCCATGACATCGCCGATGCGTACGAGCGCCCCGCATTCGAGCAGGCTCGCGACGAGCGCCGCCGAGTAGTCGACGGTGTCGGCCACGGCCGTCGCGCCGAGTTCGAGACTCACCCCGAACGGGGCGAGCACGACGTCTCCCTCGATCTGCACGTCGCGGTAGGTCGGGATGGGATGGATCGGCGGGATGGCACCCGCGTCGACGGAGGCGTCGTCGGAGTCGACCGGAGTGACGGTCCCGCCCGTCATACGGGCCGCCCACAGCGCCGACCGCACCATCGACGCCAGGCGGGGGCTCATCGTGACCGGAGTGCCCTGCGCGAGATTGACGGAATGGATCTCGGCGTCGCCCCGGCGGCTGTCGCTGACCGCCTCGGATTCGGCGACGACGCCGCGCACGATCATGCGGGCACGGTGCAGTGCATGCGGCTCGGTCACCGCGAGTGCGATCTGCCGACCCCACTCCCACCATTCGTTGCTGCCGACCATGACGGGCTCCACCCGTGTTCGATATCTCGCAGGATGTATTCCAGTATGCCCGCGGCCTACGACAGGTGACAGCGCTGCAGGATCGGGCCCGCCCTCGTCAGACCCGCTCGAGGATCGCGGCGGTGTCCACCCCGGTCGGCAAGGTGCCCATCGCAATGCCCCAGTCGTCGTCGAGCCGGCTCCGGCAGAACGCCTCCGCGACCGCGGGGTGCCCGTGCCGGACGAGCTGGGCTCCCTGCAGGACGAGAGCCATCAGTTCCACGACCCGCCGTGCCCGGTACTCGGCGTCCTCGAGGTCGGCGAGCTCCTTGCCCACCCGGGCGATCGCCGAATCGAGCCGGGGATCGGAGCCTTCCGCGAGCCGGACCTCGGTGAAGAACGCCTCGACGGTGTCGGGTTGCCGGGCCATGGCCCGCAGGGCGTCGAGCGCCGCGACGTTTCCGGACCCTTCCCAGATCGACATGAGCGGCGACTCGCGGTACAGCCGCGGCATCCCCGATTCCTCGGCGTAGCCGTTGCCGCCGAGACATTCGAGGGCTTCGGCCGTCAGGGCGGGTGCACGCTTGCACACCCAGTACTTGGTGACGGCCAGCGCGATGCGACGCAGAGCGGCTTCCTGCTCGTCCCCGGCGGCGCGGTCGGTGGCCCCGGCGAGACGCATCATGATCGTCGTCGCAGCGTCGGATTCGACGACAAGATCGGACAGGACGTTGCGCATGAGCGGCTGGTCGACGAGCAGCGCGCCGAACGCCGTCCGGTGGCGGGCATGATGCACCGCGCGCAGCGTCGCGACCCGCATGTTCACGGCCGATCCGATGACGCAGTCGAGTCGCGTCATGTTCACCATCTCGATGATGGTGTTGATGCCGCGACCTTCCGGGCCGACGAGCCAGCCGATCGCGTTCTCGTACTCGATCTCGGAGGAGGCGTTCGACTTGTTGCCGAGCTTGTCCTTCAACCGCTGGATGCGGATGGCGTTGCGGGTGCCGTCGGGCAGGACGCGCGGCAGCAGGAAGCACGACGGTCCGTGCTCGGTCTGCGCGAGCGTGAGGAACAGATCGGACATCGGGGCGGACGTGAACCACTTGTGCCCGACGATCGTGTACGAGCCGTCCGCGTTGGGGGTCGCGGTGGTGGTGTTGGCGCGCACGTCGGAACCGCCCTGCTTCTCGGTCATCGACATCCCGGCGATGAGGCCCCGTTTCGTGGAGGGTTCCCGCAGCCCGAAGTCGTAGTGCGGGGCGGCCAGCAGCGGTTCGTAGCGCTCGGCGAGTTCGGCGTTGTGGCGCAGCGCCGGAATCGCGGCATAGGTCATGGAGATCGGGCACATGTGCCCGGCGTCGGTGTGTCCCCACACGTAGAACTTCGCGGCCCGGGCGACGTGCGCGCCGGGACGCGGATCGCGCCAGGGCGCGGCGTGCAGGCCGTTCTCGACGGCGACGGTCATCAGGTCGTGCCAGTGCGGATGGAACTCGACCTCGTCGATGCGGTGGCCGTAACGGTCGTGGGTGTGCAGGACGGGCGGGTACTCGTCGGCGAGGCGACCCCAGTCCTGGGCGCGGGGGCTGCCGGCCAGGGCGCCGAGTTCACGGACCTCGTCCTCGGCCCATCTCGCCCCCTCGCGGCGCAGCCCTTCGAGCAGGGCCGGATCGTCGGCGGCCCGATAGGGCTCGAGGTCCGGGGCCTGGTTGAACACCTCATGGGTGGCGGGAAAATTCACGGCTTCACTCCTGACACGATGTCGTTCCGGACGGCAGGGCACCCGGCCGCCCGCAGGGCGAGGACGACGAGATCGGGGACGGTGGATTCGGCCGCGCCGCGCAGGCGACCATCGGTCGCGCCGCGCAGGCGGCCGGTGAGGACCTCACCGACCGCCCCGACGAGGGCGGCGGCGGTGAGTTCGACGTCCTGGCCGGGGAATTCACCGGCCGCGATGCCGTGGTTCACGGCGTTCGCGAAGGCCGCCGCGAAAGCGCGACGCAGCACGAGCCGTTCGGCGTCGACCGCGGCGTCGACCGGTTCGGCGAGCAGTGCGTAGGCGAGGGTGGGATTGCGCAGCGCACGCCGGGAGAACGTCTCGACCACGGCGCTGACCCGGTCGGCACCGGATCCGGCTGCGGCGGCGGCCGTCACGGCCTCGACCTCACGCCCGCACAGTTCCCGGAAGATGCGCACCATGAGGTCGGACTTGTCGACGTAGTGCCGGTAGACACTGCCGGTGGCGACGCCGGCGCGTTCGGCGACCGCTGAGACGGACAGTCCGCTGTAGCCGCGCTCGCTCAACAATCCCACGGCGGCAGCGGCGATCGCCTCGCGCTGCGCGTCGAGTCGCTCCTGTACTGCGGGTGTCCGCCGGTACGCCACACCAAGAATTGAACCTCGGTTCAGTGCTTCGGTCAACGGTCGGCGCTACGGTCGGACCTGTGAATCGACTCAGCGTCGTGGACGAGATGTTCCTCCACCGCCACAAAGGAACCGGCCTGCCGTCGGTGATGCAGGGCCTGTGGCGCACCGACGAGACCGTCGACGCGACCCTGTTGCTGTCCCTCCACGACGTGCTGTCCGAAGGCCCCCTCGGACGCCGCGTGGTCCGGTCCCGGGTTCCCGGCGCGCGCCCCCGGTTCGAGCCGAACACCCACGTCCATCCGCTGCGCTATCCCGCGACGCCCATTCCCGACGACGAACTCCTCGCCTGGGCCGACGAGCACGCGAACGTGAACGTCGATCCCGAACTCGGTCCCGGCTGGGCACTCGCCGCGACCCGCCTCGCGAGCGGCGGCACGGCGCTGTCGATCGTGTGCTCACACGTTCTGACGGACGCACGGGGATTCGTCCGCGCGGTCGCCGACGCCCTTGCCGACCGGCCGCGGCGACCGGACCCCGGTCGTCACTCCGACCTGCGCGACGCGATGCAGCTGCTCCGGAAGGTCGGCGGCGGACTGCGCAGCGTGAAGTACACACCCCGCACCGAGAAGGCACCCGCACCACAGACGGTGCGCGCCCGGCCCCGCACCGCGCTGGTCGACGTCGACGCCGCGCAGTGGACGGCACTCGCAGCAACGGAGGACGGCACTCCGAACGCCCTGCTGCTCGCCGTGTCGGCCGGCGTCGCCCGCCGCGCCCGGATCCCGTTCCCCGTGCGCATCTCCGTTCCCATCGACGACCGGGCAGACGGAACCGTCTCCAACGGTGTGTCGATGGTGGGGATCTCCGTCGACGAGGGCGACACCGTCGCCTCGATCCGCGCCCGCGCCGCGCAGGCCTACACGCAGCCGCGGGAAGGGGCACCGCACAACATGCCGGCCGAGATCCTGCAACTCCTCCCCGACCTGCTCGCCGCCCGCGTCGCGCGGGGCGCCGGCGAGCGGGACCTGTTGTGTTCCAACATCGGCGCCGTGCCCCGCGAACTCACCACCCTGGGTCCGTACCGCACCACCGGGATCGCGATGCGTGCCATGCATCCGGGACTCGACACCCGGCCGGCCCGCACCGCGACCCGGCTGTCGGTCTACGCCTGCCACACCGACGAGCGGTACACGCTGGCGTTCGTGGCTCTCGACGAGGAGCGCTTCCCCGACACCTCGACGCTGCGCACCTACGTTCGGGCCGAGCTCGCGGGCCGGGGACTCGAGGCCCACGCCTGGTGACGCCGATCGCGGAGGCGGCGGCTACTGTGACGCCCCGTCACGTACAGTGCAGAGCATGACGGCCGAGACCCACGTCACATTCGCCGACGGGACCGTCCGCGGTTCCCGGCTCGGCGACCTCCTCGCCTGGCGCGGCATCCCGTACGCCGCTCCCCCGGTCGGTCCGCTGCGACTGCGCGCGCCGCAACCGGTCGAACCCTGGACAGGGGTGCGCGATGCGACGCGGTTCGGCAATGCCGCACCGCAGCGTCCGCGTTATGCCGAGACGGGGCGTCGTGGGGTGCGTGTGCGTCCCGACGAGGACTGTCTGACCCTCAACGTGCTCGCCCCGGCCGGACGGGTCCACGCGCCTCGACCGGTCATGGTGTTCATCCACGGCGGCGCGTTCACCCTCGGCACGAGTGCCCTGTCGGTGTACGGCGGCGAGTCGCTGGTCCGGCGCGGCGATGTGGTCTACGTGTCGGTCAACTACCGCCTCGGAGCGCTCGGCTATCTCGACTTCGGCGCCTTCTCCACCGAGTCGACGCGGTTCGATTCCAATCTCGGCCTGCGCGACCAGGTCGCGGCACTGGAGTGGGTGCAGCGCAACATCGCCGCTTTCGGCGGCGACCCCGGAAACGTGACGATCTTCGGCGAGTCCGCGGGAGGCACCTCGGTGACCACCCTGCTGGCGACACCCGCCGCGCGCGGACTGTTCTCCGCCGCGATCGCGCAGAGCCCGGCACCGAATCTCGTGGTCACCGCCGACCGCTCGGCCGAATGGGGCCGGAAGTTCGTCGAACTGCTCGGCGCCGATCCGGAGTCGGCGGCCCGGGCGCTCCTCGACGCCTCACCCGTCGAGCTCGGACGGGTGGGCTCCCGGCTCGGGGCGCAGGTGCTGCGCGCGACTCCCGGTCTGCATCCCTTCGGCCCGGTCGTCGACGGCGATTTCGTTCCGCTCCAGCCGCTCGAGGCGTACGAGACGGGTGCGGCGCATCCTGTTCCGCTCGTGCTCGGGACGAACGA
The DNA here is from genome assembly GCF_000278445.1 of Rhodococcus sp. R1101. Taxonomy (NCBI): domain Bacteria; kingdom Bacillati; phylum Actinomycetota; class Actinomycetes; order Mycobacteriales; family Nocardiaceae; genus Rhodococcus; species Rhodococcus sp. R1101. The sequence goes on along the minus strand of NZ_AJVB01000110.1, from coordinate 4,322 downwards.
CCGCGAAGGTGCGTTGTTCCCGAAGTTCCTCGACGCGCTGCCGACGAGCCCGCGGCGGATCGACGCGTTGTTCGCCGCGACCGACCCGGAGGCGAAGGATCGCATCACGGCGGTCTATCCGGGATATCCGGACGAGCGTGCCGCGATCGATCTCGGCGGCGATCTCACCTTCTGGTATCCGTCCGTGCAGATCGCGCAGGCGCATTCGCGTTTCGCGCCGACCTTCATGTACCGGTTCGACCTCGCCCCGCGACTGTTGCGGTGGATGGGCTTCGACGCGACCCACGCCGTGGAGTTGCTCGCGGTCTTCGACCAGAGCGGCGAACCGCTCGGCCGCGCCCTCACGGCGCTGGGGGGCCGACGCGGTCTGCGTACGGTCTCCGCGGCGATGCAGCGCCAGTGGCTGAACGTGGTCCGGCACGGCGAACCGTTGCCGTCGTGGCCGCGCTACGACGAGAACGACCGTGCGACAGTCATTTTCGACGAGGTCACGCGTGTCGAGCGCGATCCGCGCCGCGACCGGCGACTCGCGTGGGAGGGCTACCGCGGGTACACCGCTCCGGCACCCGTCCGGTGAGCGCCGCTATTTCGCCACGGTGAGCAGGAAGGCGACGTCCTCGATGGCGCTGACGCTGTGCCGCACGGCCGGGATGATGATCAGATCGCCCGCCGAACCCTTCCACACGTCGTTGCCGGCGACGAGCTGGAGCTGACCCGACAGCACCTGCAGGGTCGCCTCGCCCGGGCTGTCGTGCTCGCCGAGTTCGTGCCCCGCCAGCAACGCGACGACGGTCTGCCGCAGGTGCTTGGTATGCCCACCGAAAACCGTCTGGGAGCTGCGTCCGCTGCTGGACGTCGCTGCGAGTTTGAGCTGCTGCCGTGCCATGGCGGTCAAGGAGAGCTTGTCCATGTACCGCAGTATCGCTCAGATGCCGCCGCGAGAACTCAGCTTCGGGCGTACCGGATCCAGCGGAACCTGATTCCCTTGGTGGACGTCAGCCATTCTCCGGGATCCGCCACCCACTCGGCGCCGATCGGAGGTGCGGTCGCATCTCCTGCGACGTCGAGGTCGACCTCGGTCACGAGCAGCTGCGTCGCGAACGGCATCGCCTGCGCGTAGATCTGGCCCCCACCCATGACGACGACCTCGTCCTCACGGGCGAGTGTCAGTGCGTCCTCGAGGCTCGTCGCGGTCTCGGCGCCCTGGGCCGACCACTCGACGTTGCGGGTGACGACGATGTTCCGGCGTCCCGGTAGCGGCCGGAACCTCGGCGGCAGCGAATCCCAGGTGAGCCGGCCCATGATCACCGGCTTTCCCATCGTCGCGTCCTTGAAGAACGCCATGTCCTCGGGGATGTGCCACGGGATGGTGTTCTCCCGGCCGATCACACCACCACGTGCCTGCGCCCAGACGAGGGTGACATCTCCCATCAGACGGCCACCGGCGCCTTGATCGCCGGGTGGTGCCGGTAGCCGACGACCTCGACGTCCTCGTAGCGGTAGTCGAAGATCGAGTCGCGCGGGTGCAGCTTCAACGTCGGGTAGGGATACGGCTCACGAGTGAGCTGTTCGGTGACCTGTTCGAGGTGGTTGGAGTAGATATGGCAGTCGCCGCCGGTCCAGATGAACTCGCCGGGTTCGAGGCCGGTCTGCTGCGCGACCATGTGAGTGAGCAGCGCGTAGCTCGCAATGTTGAACGGCACACCGAGGAACATGTCGGCGCTGCGCTGGTAGAGCTGGCAGCTGAGCTTGCCGTCGGCCACGTAGAACTGGAAGAAGGCGTGGCACGGCATGAGCGCCATCTTGTCGAGCTCGGCCACGTTCCATGCGGAGACGAGGATGCGACGCGAGTCGGGGTCGGTGCGCAGCGTCTCGAGGACCTGGCCGATCTGGTCGATGTGCTGTCCGTCCGGCGTCGGCCAGGAGCGCCACTGCACACCGTAGACCGGTCCGAGGTCGCCGTCGGGCGCCGCCCATTCGTCCCAGATGGTCACGCCGTGCTGCCGCAGCCACTCGACGTTGGAGTCGCCGCGCAGGAACCACAGCAGCTCGTAGACGATGGACTTCAGATGCACCTTCTTCGTGGTGATCAGCGGGAAGCCCTCGGACAGATCGAAGCGCATCTGGTGGCCGAACAGGCTTCGGGTTCCGGTGCCGGTGCGGTCGTTCTTCTCGGCTCCGGTGTCGAGAATCAGGCGCAGGAGATCTTCGTAGGGCGTCGGCACAGTCACGAGGGCAGTCTATCCGTGACCGAATCGTGCCCGTCGGCACCCGAGACGGCGCCTGCGACCGTAGCCTGGTCCCATGCCCGAGCTCCCCGAGGTGGAAGCACTTGCGGTATTCCTGCGCGAGCATGCCGTCGGCAGCGTCGTCGGACGCATCGACGTCGCAGCGCTGAGCGTGCTGCAGACCGCCGACCCGCCGATCACGGCTCTGCAGGGACGCGACATCACCGGCACCTCGCGCTTCGGCAAGTTCCTCGCGATCGACTGCTCGGGCCTGCACCTGATCACGCACCTGTCGCGCGGCGGCTGGTTGCGCTGGCTCGACGAGCCGTCGCAGACTCCCCCGAAACTCGGCCGCGGTCCGCTCGCCCTCCGCGTCCACCTGTTCGCCCCCGACGCGACGACACCGGCCTTCGACCTCACCGAGGCGGGTACGAAGAAGCGACTGGCGGTCTGGGTCGTCGACGATCCGCAGAAGGTACCCGGCATCGCCCGCCTCGGCCCCGACGCGCTCGCCCTCACGCGCGACGAGTTCGCCGCGCTCCTGACCGACAGCACCTCACGCCTCAAGACGTTGCTGATCGACCAGAAGATTCTCGCGGGCATCGGCAACGCCTACTCCGACGAGATCCTGCACGTCGCGCAGCAGTCACCGTTCGCGACCGCCGGACGGCTGACCGACGACGAGGTGACCGCGCTGTACGGGGCGATGCGATCGGTGCTCACCGCCGCCGCCACCCGCTCGGTCGGGCAGGACGCGGTGCGCCTCAAGGGCGAGAAACGGTCGGGGCTGCGCGTGCACGGCCGCACCGGCGAGCCGTGCCCGGTGTGCGGCGACACCGTCCGCGAGGTCTCCTACACCGACCGTTCGTTCCAGTACTGCCCCACCTGCCAGACCGACGGGAAGATCCTCGCCGACCGGCGGATGTCCCGCCTGCTGAAGTGACGTACGCGCCGTGCAGATCCGGTCCCGGGTTCGCGAAAGGAGTCGTGACCGCTGCCGGCTACGTGACGCTCGTAGCCCAGTCGGTGTGGCGGTCCGCCGCGTGTGAAGCTCTCCCGCTCGAGCCGATAGGGGCCGGTAGTCTGGCCGTGATATGAGTGATCTGTTCTCGAGTCTTCCAGTGCGTCGCATCGAGGAGCATCGTCTTGCCCCGATTTCACGAGACACGTGGCCTGCCGGCATCCCCGCTGTACGCCAGATTCTCGATGAGGGACTCGATTTCTCGCCCCTCACGGTGTTCGTGGGCGAGAACGGCGCCGGCAAATCAACGATAGTCGAAGCGGTCGCCGAGGCGTACGGGCTGGGAGTCGAAGGCGGCACCAGGAACTCGCTCCATCGAACCCAGCGCACAGAATCAGGACTTGCCGAGCATCTGCAACTCGTACGGGGTGCAGGAAGCTCCCGACAGGGAGTATTCCTGCGAGCAGAGACGATGCACGGTCACTTCTCATATCTCGATGACGTCGGTGTCTCCGGGGTACACAACTATCAAAGCCACGGCGAGTCCTTTGTCGAGTTCTTCGCCACTCGGTCCGGGATCGGTGGTCTGTGGGTGTTCGACGAGGCCGAGTCTGCTCTGTCATTCAACGGATGCCTCGCGTTACTGGCGCACATCCGTGAACTCCTGGCGAGCGGGTCGCAGGTGATCATGTCCACCCATTCGCCGATCCTTGCGTCACTTCCCGAAGCGAAACTCTTCGAGATAGGCGAATGGGGGCTACGAGACCGTGAATACGACGAACTCGACATGGTGCAGAGTTGGCGTTCATTTCTTGATGCGCCTGGCCGGTATCTCCGCCACCTGACTGCCGGCGGCAGACTGGGCGACTGAACCGGTGTGTCCCTCACAGGAAATCGCAGCTCGTTCGATTCTGTTCGATCCCTGATGCGGGCAGGCACTTGCTCGTCTTGCTGAACACCTCGACTCGCCCCTGTGGTCGATCGTCTTCCCGCTCGGCATGTACGCGGTAGCGCGGATGCGGCTCATGCGGCCGGTCGACGAGCGCGACCGGCCGTGACTGCACGCGTGCGAGCCCGCCCCACCTCGCCGTACCAGCGGACGGCGAGCACGACGGCCAAGGCGACTCCGACCG
>NZ_AJVB01000109.1:0-9791 GCF_000278445.1 Rhodococcus sp. R1101 | reverse complement strand
ACCGGGCCGCCAGATCGCGCAGGAGATCGCCCATCCGGGTCGCGGCCGCACGGCCCGCGGCGAGCACCTCGAGGTGGTCGAGGGGAGCGCCGGTGATGCCGGCCGCGGCGTTGGTCACCAGCGAGACCGCGAGCACCCGTGCTCCGGCCGCGCGGGCCGCGATGGTCTCGTGGACCGTGGACATGCCGACGAGGTCGGCGCCGAGCGTGCGCAGCATCCGGATCTCCGCCGGTGTCTCGTAGTGGGGGCCGGGAAGACCGGCGTAGATCCCTTCGGCCAGCGACGGATCGATCTCCCGGGCGAGGGCGCGCAGTTCCGTCGAGTAGGCGTCGACGAGGTCGACGAACTGGGCGCCGACCAAGGGGGAACGGCCGGTGAGGTTGAGATGGTCGGAGATGAGAACGGGCTGACCGACGGAGAACTCGGGGTCGATCCCGCCCGCCGCATTGGTGAGGACGACCGTGCGGGCACCCGCCGCGACGGCCGTGCGCACGGGATGGACGACACGGGCGAGGTCGTGTCCCTCGTAGGCGTGGATCCGGCCCGCGAGGACGAGGACCGCGTTGTCGCCGGCGCGCACCGAGTGGATGTTCCCGGCATGTCCTTCCGCCGTCGGCGGCGCGAATCCGGGCAGCTCGCTCATCGGGATCGTGGCGACGGGGATGCCGAAACTCTCGACCGCGGCCCGCCAGCCGGAGCCGAGGACGACGGCGACGGGATGTTCGGCCACTCCCGTCCGTTCGGCGAGTGCGGCGGCTGCGGCATCGGCGGCCGCGGCGGGGTCGAAGACGTGATCGGGTGCTCCCATGGCATGGGACCCTAATCGCTCACCGCATGTTACTCGCCGGTAAGGAGGCGCGGTATGCTGACGTGCATGCCTTACCTCGAACGTGACGGCGACGTCTTCGTCCTGCATCTCGGTGACCGTGACGTGGACGGCTCCGAGAACCGGTTCCACCCGGACCGCCTCGCCGCGATCCATTCCCTCCTCGACGAGGTGGATGCGCACGACGGTCCCACGGCCCTGGTGACCGCGGCGACCGGCAAGTTCTGGAGCAACGGACTCGACGTCGACTGGGTCGGCGCGAACCTGCCGGACCTGCCGACCTATCTGGACTCGGTCCACGATCTCTACGTGCGGCTCCTCACCTTCCCCGCGGCGACGGTCGCGGCCGTCCAGGGGCACGCCTTCGGTGCCGGTGCGATGCTCGCGCTCGTGCACGACTTCCGGGTGATGCGCGCCGATCGCGGGTACTGGTGCCTGCCGGAAGTGCAACTGAACATGCCGTTCACCGTCGGGATGTCCGCCCTGATCCGCTCGCGCCTGCCGATCCAGACGGCCGTGGAGGCCATCACCACCGGTCGCCGCTACGGCGGGGGCGACGCCGTGACCGCGGGCATCGCCGAGCAGGCCGTGGCCGGCGACGGCGTGCTCGCCGCCGCAGTCGAGCGGGCCGCAGCGCTCACCGCCACCCGCGGGCCGAATCTGGCGGGTATCAAGCGCGGACTGCACGCACCGCTGATCTCGGCACTGGAGATCCGGACCGACCCGTCGAACTTCCGGCTGGGCTGATCGCGGCCGGGGACGCTGCCGAACCGACACGGCCCGGAAGTTGCCGAACCGGTCGCACGCGCCGATCGATCGGGGCGCGGTGAGCATGACAGACTGGTCCCCGTGACGACCGAATACGCCACGGCCATCGAGGCTGCCTCCGACACCCTCGTCGGCCTGTCGCATTCGATCCACACCGAACCGGAACTCGCCTTCGAGGAACACCGGAGCGCCGCGAAGATCGTCGAGGTGCTGCGCGCCCACGATTTCGATGTGACGACCGGCATCGCCGACCTGCCCACCGCCTTCGACGCGCGGTTCGGGAGCGGCGAACTCGTCCTCGCATTCTGCGCCGAGTACGACGCGCTGCCGGGAATCGGGCACGCGTGCGGCCACAACATCATCGCGGCGTCGGCCGTGGGTGCCGGGATCGGGCTCGCCGCGCTCGCCGACGAACTCGGCGTGACCGTGCGCGTCATCGGAACACCCGCGGAGGAGACCGGCGGCGGCAAGGTCCTCATGCTCGAGCGCGGCGTCTTCGACGGCGTCGGCGCGGCGATGATGGTGCACCCCGGCCCGTTCGACATCACCGGCGCGACGTCGCTCGCCCTCGCCGACATCGCCGTCGAATACGACGGCCGGGAGGCGCACGCCTCCGCCGCGCCCGAGTACGGGCTCAACGCCGCCGACGCGGCGACCGTCGCTCAGGTCGCGGTCGGTCTGCTGCGACAGCACCTGCATCCCGGGCAGCAGATCCACGGGATCGTCGCGCAGGGCGGAACCGCGCCGAACATCGTGCCGAGCCACACCGAACTGCTGTACTACCTGCGAGCGGGCACGAGCGAACTCCTCGACGACCTCGTCGAACGCTCGCGCAACTGCTTCGCCGCCGGTGCGCTGGCCACCGGATGCAACCACCGGATCCGGACCGTGTCGCCGACCTATACCGAACTCACTCCCGACCCGTGGCTGGTGCAGGCATATCGTGAGGAGATCATCGGTCTCGGGCGCCGGCCGCTGCCCGTCGAGGAGGAAGGAGCGCGCCCCCTGGGCAGTACCGACATGGGAAACGTGACGAACGTGGTGCCGGGAATCCATCCGGTCATCGGACTCGACTCCGGTGGCGCGGTGACACATCAGGCGGCGTTCGCGGCCGCCTGTGTCACCGAGTCCGCCGATCGGGCAGTACTCGACGGAGCGCGCGCGCTCGCAGCGACCGCCGTGCGCGCGGCGACCGATCAGGTCCACCGGGCACGCCTCCTCGAACGGGTCGGGCGCCGATGAACCCGTACGTGGAGAAGTGGTTGGCCCGTCACACCGAGGATCTCTCGCTCTGGCGCCGTCACATCCATGCGAATCCCGAGCTCGCCCGGCAGGAGTACGCCACCACCGAGTTCGTCGCGAAGCACCTGCGCGCGGCAGGACTGGAACCGAAGGTTCTCCCTCGCGGCACCGGCCTGATCTGTGATCTGGGCCCGTCGGACGGACCGCGGATCGCTCTGCGCGCCGATCTGGACGCGCTGCCACTGCAGGAGACCACCGGGCTGCCGTTCGAGTCGACCGTCCCCGGCGTCTCGCACGCGTGCGGGCACGACGCCCACACGACGGTGGTGCTCGGTGCGGGGCTGGCTCTCGCCTCGATGCCCGAACTGCCGGTCGGCGTCCGGCTGATCTTCCAACCCGCGGAGGAGGTCATGCCCGGCGGGGCGATCGACGTCGTCGCGGCCGGCGGTCTCGACGGGGTCTCACGCATCTTCGCCCTGCACTGCGACCCGCGCCTCGAGGCGGGCAAGGTGGGGATGCGGGTCGGGGCGATCACCTCCGCGGCCGACACCGTCGAACTCGTCCTCGACTCGCCCGGGGGGCACACCTCGCGGCCGCACCTGACCGGCGATCTCGTCTACGGTCTCGGCGCCGTCATCACCGGTCTTCCCGGCATGCTCAGCCGCCGCATCGATCCGCGCACCGGCACCGTCATGGTGTGGGGCACGGTCAGCGCCGGAAAGGCCCCCAATGCGATCCCGCGCACCGGCATGCTGGCGGGCACCGTCCGCACCGGCGACCACGACACCTGGCAGCTGCTCGAACCGATGGTCCGCGAAATCGTGCACGGCCTGCTCGCGCCGACCGGTGTCAGCTACGAACTGAACTACCGCCGTGGTGTCCCGCCCGTGGTCAACGACGAGGGGTCGGCGCGCATGTTCGAGGACGCGATCCGCGCGACCGGTCCCGACGCTCTGGCGGATACCCCGCAATCCGGTGGGGGAGAAGACTTCTCGTGGTATCTCGAACACGTCCCCGGCGCGATGGGCCGGCTCGGGGTGTGGCCGGGGGTCGGGCCCGAACTCGACATCCACCAGCCCACCTTCGATCTCGACGAGCGGGCACTCGCCGTGGGCGTGCGGGTGATGACGAATCTGGTGCTGGGCGCAGGGTGAGAGCGCGTCGCGGATGATCCCGGCGCGTACCGCCGGGATCTCCCGTCCCCTCTAGAAGCTGTCGGGTCGTCCCGGTCCGACGTTGCGGCTGTTGCGGGTCCGCAGATCCCGTACGTAGTCGGAGGGAGCTCCGGCGATCTCGGCCGCATCGGCCATCACGCCCAGATAGCGCGCCGACGGCAGCCCGCCCTCGTATCCGTCCACGACGTACAGCCAGGCGAGGACCGGGCCGTCGGCGGTGTCGACGCGCACGCGGATCTTGCGGTGGAACCCGAGTTCGGCTCCCTCCCACCGATCGAGACTGCGCTCGTCGTCCTCCGGCACGTCGTAGAGCACGACGAACACCTTCGAGTCCGAATCCTCGACGACGGTCGCGAGGGCGCCCTCCCAGCCGATGTCGGCGCCGGCGAAGGTCAGCCGCCAACCGTGCAACCAGCCGGTTCCCGCCATCGGCGAATGCGGGCAGCGCGTCAGCATCTGCTCGGGATGCATGTTGGACCCGTAGGCGGCGTAGATCGGCACGAGGATAAGGCTAACCCGTCGTCCGCCGGAGTCGTCGGAGGGGCAGTGGAGCGCGGTTGTGTGCCGGGTCGACCGGTCCCTGTGCGCGAGGCGGGGGCATTGGCATAGCGTTGAGGCCGACGTGTGTGCCCACCAGGCGCTCACGTGCAGCCCGACCCGGCACCCTTCGGAATCGATACAGAGGAGAACAATGACCCGGATCGTGATTATCGGCGGCGGCCCCGCAGGATACGAGGCGGCGCTGGTGGCATCCCAGTACGGCGCGACGGTGTCACTGATCGATTCGGACGGGATCGGCGGCGCCTGCGTGCTCTTCGACTGTGTTCCCTCCAAGACCTTCATCGCCTCGACCGGCGTGCGCACCGACATGCGCCGCGCCGCCGACCTGGGCATCGAACTCGAACGCGCCGAAGTGTCGCTGCCGCAGGTCCACGGCCGTGTGAAGAGCCTGGCCCGCGCGCAGTCCGCCGACATCCGCACCAAGCTCGAGGCCGCGGGGGTCACGCTGTTCTCCGGTTACGGCGAGCTCGTCGACGCGCAGCCCGGCATGGCCGCTCACCAGGTGCGCGCCAAGCTGCTCACCGGAGAGGAGAAGGTGCTCGACGCCGACGTCGTCCTGATCGCGACCGGTGCGAGCCCGCGCATCCTGCCGGGCGCGGAACCGGACGGTGAGCGGATTCTCACCTGGCGTCAGCTCTACGACCTCGAGAAGCTGCCCGAGCACCTCGTCGTGGTCGGGTCGGGTGTCACCGGCGCCGAGTTCGTCTCCGCCTACACCGAGGTCGGAGTGCGGGTCACCGTCGTCTCGAGCCGCGACCGGATCCTGCCGCACGAGGACGAGGACGCGGCCCTCGTGCTCGAGGACGTCCTCACCGAGCGCGGTGTGACCCTCGTCAAGCACGCCCGTGCCGACCGGGTCGAACGCACGGAGGACGGCGTCCGCGTGCTTCTCGCCGACGGTCGGATCGTCGAGGGCAGTCACGTGCTGATGACCGTCGGCTCGGTGCCGAACACCCGGGATCTCGGTCTCGACAAGGTCGGGCTCGAACTCGACCGGGGCGGCTACCTTCCCGTCGACCGGGTCTCCCGCACCGCCGTCCCCGGCATCTACGCCGCGGGCGACTGCACCGGACTGTTGCCGCTCGCGTCGGTCGCGGCCATGCAGGGCCGCATTGCGATCTATCACGCGCTCGGTGAGGGTGTGAGCCCGATCAAACTGAAAACTGTTGCAGCAGCAGTGTTCACGCGTCCCGAGATCGCCGCTGTCGGTGTCAGTCAGGCGACGATCGACAAGGGCGAGGTACCCGCACGCACCGTGATGCTCCCGCTCAACACCAACCCGCGCGCCAAGATGTCCGGTCTGCGGCGCGGTTTCGTGAAGATCTTCTGCCGCCCCGCGACCGGCGTGGTCATCGGCGGCGTGGTGGTCGCACCGACCGCCTCGGAGCTGATCCTGCCCATCGCGCTGGCGGTGCAGAACAACCTGTCGGTCAACGACCTCGCGCAGACCTTCTCGGTCTACCCCTCGCTGAGTGGATCGGTGACCGAGGCCGCCCGTCAGTTGATGCGCCACGACGACCTGGACTAGATGCCGGACGGGGCGGGCTCCGTGCGGATCCCGCCCCGCTCAGGCCCAGTCGTAGGTGCGTTCGACCGCCTTGTTCCATTCGCCGTACAGGCGTTCGCGTTCGTCGACGGGCATCGCGGGTTCCCACGTGCGGTCCGCGGCCCAGTTGCGGCGGATCTCCTCCTCGTTCTCCCAGAAGCCCACGGCGAGCCCGGCCGCGTAGGCGGCTCCGAGCGCGGTGGTCTCCGCGACCGTGGGCCGCACGACCGGGACGCCGAGGATGTCGGACTGGAACTGCATGAGCAGGTCGTTGGCCACCATGCCGCCGTCGACCTTGAGGGTGCGCAGATCGACACCGGAGTCGGCGTTCATGGCCTCGATGACCTCCCGGGTCTGGTAGGCCGTCGCCTCGAGGGCCGCGCGTGCGAGGTGGCCCTTCTCGACGAAGCGTGTCAGGCCTGCGATGACACCCCGCGCGTCGGGACGCCAACGTGGCGCGAACAATCCCGAGAAGGCCGGCACGAAATACGCTCCGCCGTTGTCGGGGACGCTCGCGGCGAGGGTTTCGATCTCGCCGGCGGAGCGGATGAGCCCGAGGTTGTCGCGCAGCCATTGCACCAGCGAACCGGTCACGGCCACCGAACCTTCGAGGGCGTAGACCGCGGGGGCGTCGCCGATGCGATAGCACACGGTGGTGAGCAGGCCGTGTTCGCTGCGGACCGGGGTCGTGCCGGTGTTGAGCAGCAGGAAGTTGCCGGTGCCGTAAGTGTTCTTCGCTTCGCCGGGGGACAGGCAGCCCTGGCCGAAGGTCGCGGCCTGCTGGTCGCCGAGGATGCCTGCGATCGGGACCCCCGCGAGCGGTCCGCGTTCGCGGGCGTGCCCGTACACCTCCGACGAACTGCGGATTTCCGGCAGCATCGACTCCGGGATGCCGAGTTCTGCGCAGATCGCCGGATCCCACTGCTGGGTCTCGAGATTCATCAGCAGTGTCCGGGAGGCATTGGTCACATCGGTGATGTGCAGGCCCGGCGGCTGGCCCTCCTCGCCGACACCGCCGGTGAGATTCCACAGGATCCAGCTGTCGACGGTGCCGAACGCGAGGTCGCCGGCCTCGGCGCGTTCGCGGGCACCGTCGACGTTGTCGAGGATCCACCGCACCTTCGGCCCGGCGAAGTAGGTCGACAGCGGCAGGCCGGTGATCTCGCGGTAGCGATCGGGCCCGGCGTCGCCGGCGAGTTCCTCGACGAGCGTGTCGGTGCGGGTGTCCTGCCAGACGACCGCGTTGTACACCGGTTTTCCGGTGGTGCGATCCCACACCACAGTGGTCTCGCGCTGGTTCGTCAGACCGATCGCCGCGATGTCTCTGCGTCGCAGATCCGCTTTGGCAAGCGCCGCGGCTCCCACCTCACGGGTGTTGAGCCACAGTTCTTCCGGATCGTGTTCGACCCATCCCGACCGCGGGAAGAACTGGCGGTGTTCCTTCTGTGCGATCGACACGATGCGCCCGTCGTGGTCGAAGATGATGCACCGGCTGGACGTGGTGCCCTGGTCGATCGCCGCGATGAACTGGTTCACAGGTGGTCCTCGGGTGAAGGGGACGGCTCGGGTCGGCAACGCTTCCGCTGCGCGCTGCGTCGCTCAAGCTACTAGCCTTGATCGGGATACGTCGGCGACTCACGGGAGCGGGTGCGGTGACCAACCAATCGGATGTGCAACTCCTCGGACCTCAGCAACGCGCCGACGCCTGGCGTCGGCTCGCCACCGAACAGTTCGACGTCGTCGTCATCGGCGGAGGTGTCGTCGGGGCGGGAGCAGCTCTCGACGCCGCGACGCGTGGTCTGCGGGTCGCGCTCGTCGAGGCCCGGGACTTCGCGTCGGGCACGTCGAGCAGGTCGTCGAAGATGTTCCACGGTGGTCTGCGCTATCTCGAACAACTCGAATTCGGCCTGGTGCGGGAAGCCTTGCGCGAACGCGAACTTGCCCTGACCACGCTCGCCCCGCACCTGGTCAAGCCGCTCGAGTTCCTGTTCCCGCTCACTCACCGGGTGTGGGAGCGGCCGTACGTGGCGGCGGGGATCTTCCTCTACGACCGGATGGGCGGCGCGAAGTCCGTTCCGCCGCAGAAACACCTGACCCGTTCGGGTGCCCTGCGGATGGTTCCCGGTCTCAAGCGGAATTCGCTCGTCGGCGGAATCCGCTACTACGACACGGTCGTCGACGACGCCCGGCACACGATGACGGTCGCCCGGACGGCCGCGCACTACGGTGCGGTGGTGCGCACGTCCACACAGGTCGTCGGTTTCCTGCGCGAGGCCGATCGCGTCTCGGGTGTGCGTGTGCGCGACAGCGAGGACGGTTCGGTCACCGAGGTGCGGGCGCACGCGGTGATCAACGCGACCGGTGTGTGGACCGACGAGATCCAGTCGTTGTCGCGGCAGCGCGGCCGGTTCCGGGTCCGCGCCTCGAAGGGCGTGCACATCGTCGTTCCCCGCGACCGGATCGTGAGCGATTCGGCGATCATCCTGCGGACCGAGAAGTCGGTGCTGTTCGTCATCCCGTGGGGCAACCACTGGATCATCGGCACCACCGACACCGACTGGAATCTCGACCTGGCGCACCCGGCCGCGACGAAGGCCGACATCGACTACATCCTCGACCACGTCAACCGCGTGCTCGTCGTCCCGCTCACCCACGACGACATCGACGGTGTCTACGCCGGTCTGCGACCGCTGCTGGCGGGGGAGAGCGACGAGACGTCGAAGCTCTCGCGCGAGCATGCTGTCGCGCGGGTGGCGCCGGGACTCGTGGCCATCGCCGGCGGCAAGTACACGACCTACCGGGTCATGGCCGAGGACGCCGTCGATCTCGCGGCCGAGGACATCCCGGCCCGGATCGCGTCGTCGATCACCGAGAAGGTGCCCCTCGTCGGGGCCGACGGGTATTTCGCGCTGGTCAACCAGACCATGCATCTCGCCGAGCAGTACGGTCTGCACCCCTATCGCGTCAAGCATCTGCTCGACCGCTACGGCTCCCTCGTCGAGGACGTGCTGAGCCTGGCGAAGGGCCGGCCCGAGCTGCTCGAACCGCTGACCGATGCCCCCCAGTACCTGCAGGTCGAGGTGGTCTACGGTGCGGCGGCCGAAGGAGCCCTGCACCTCGAGGACCTCCTGGCGCGCCGGACCCGGATCTCGATCGAATACCCGCACCGCGGGCTGCACTGTGCGGAGCAGACGGCCCGACTGGTTGCTCCGGTCCTGGGCTGGGACGACGCGGCTGTCGACAGGGAGGTCGCGACGTACCGGGCGCGGGTCGAGGCCGAGATCGAGTCGCAGAGCCGTCCCGACGACGAGTCCGCGGATGCGCTCAGAGCGGCGGCGCCCGAGGCTCGGCCGGAAATCCTCGAACCGGTGCCGATCAAGTAGCCGGGGCGGTGCGCGACGGTCTCGGTGGGCGACGGGTCTCAGTGCGTGAGCACGACCTTCACGACGACCACGATCGTCGCGATGAGAGCCACTCCCACCGCGGCCACCACGGTCCGGTGGTTCGGTCTGCGGTTCTGCAACCGGCGCACGACGAATACGGTCGAGCCGATACGGATCAGCACGGCGACCTCGGCGAGGATGTGTGCCGTGCGGGGCTCGAGCCAGCCGATCCAGGCCGTGGCGAGTACGAGACAGGGCAGCACCGCCGACGACAGGATGGGAACCGAGTC
>NZ_AJVB01000108.1:0-9969 GCF_000278445.1 Rhodococcus sp. R1101 | reverse complement strand
CGAGAATGCGGAACTGATCACGCCGTACTCGCCGGGAGTGATCCCGAACTCGGATCGCAGGTCGGATGCTGCGAACGAGATGGCACTGCGATCGATGTAGTTGACGATTACCAGGCCCAGAATGATGGCGATGGTCCACCAACGCGATTTCATAGCGAACTCCTCGGATGACGCAGTCGCAGGGTCAGATGACGCCGCGGGCCCGCAATTCGTCGATGTGCTCGGGAGTGCACCCGAGGTGGGAGAGGACCCTGTCGGTATCGGCACCGGCAGGGCGCCCGGCGTGGCGGATCGCACCGGGGGAGCGGCCCATGCGCCACATGACGTTCTGCATGCGTACGGGGCCGAGTTCGTCGTCGTCGACAGTGGTGACCATGTCGGTCGCGACGACTTGGGGATCGGTCAGCAGGTCGCTGGGGCGGTAGACCGGTGCCACTGCGGCGCCGGCATCCTCGAAAGCCTCGACGACCTCGTCGCGGGTACGGTCGGCGATCCATCCACCGACGTACTCGTCGAGCAGGTCCGCGTGCTCCGCGCGGGTGCGGCCGGTGGCGAACCAGTGCTCGTCGATGACCTCGGGGTGCCCCACCAGACGTAGTACGCGTTCTGCGATCGTCTGGGCGCTCGTGGACACGGCGACCCAATGGTCGTCCTTGGTGCGATAGAGATTCCGGGGGGCGTTGTTCTGCGACCGATTGCCGGTGCGCTGTTGGTCGATGCCCAGTTGATCGGCATAGATCACGCCGGGCCCGACCGCGGTCATGATCGGTGTGAGGAGATCGAGGTCGATCTCTTGTCCGGTGCCGCCGTTGCGCTCACGTTCGAACAGCGCCATGGAGACTGCGGACGACCCGGCGATACCGGCAATGGAGTCGGCGAGACCGAATGCAGGCAGTGTGGGGGGTCCGTCGGGGTGGCCGGTGAGATGGGCGAAGCCGCTCATCGATTCCACCAGTGTGCCGAACGCGGGACGCGTCGCATACGGTCCCTGTTGTCCGAAACCGGTGACCCGCAACATGATCAGTGCGGGATTCCGCTCGGCGAGTTCGGCATAGGACAGTCCCCAGCGTTCGAACGTGCCGGGCCGGAAGTTCTCCACCACCACATCGGCGTCGGCGGCGAGATCACGGAAGATCTTCTGACCTTCCGGGGTGCTCAGGTTCAGGGTGACGGTCTGCTTGTTGCGGCCGACCATCTTCCACCAGAGCGGGACGCCGTTCTTGTCCAGGCCGTGCCCACGCATGCCGTCCGGCTTGGCCGGATGTTCGATCTTGATGACCTCGGCGCCGAAGTCGCCCAGAATCTGGGCGGCGAGTGGCCCGGCAAGGATGGTGGAGGCGTCGAGGACCTTGATCCCGCGCAGAGGTCCGGCAGGGGTCTTGTCGTCGGTCAACTGGTGTCTCCTCAGTACGGACGGGCGAGGTAGCGGCCGGCAGGCGTGCCGGTGACGACTCCGTCGGTCAGAACCCGGTTACCGCGCACGAAGGTGTCGGTCACAGCAGCGGACAGTTCGAATCCCTCGAAAGGCGTGTACTCCTGGGTGGATTCGGAATCCGCTGCATGCACCGTCCAGGTACGGTCGGGATCGACGATCGCGATGTCGGCGTCGGCGCCCTCGGCGAGTCGTCCCTTGCCGGGCAGACCGTAACGGTCGGCCGGGTTGGACGAGAGCAGCTGTGCGATACGGCGCAGCGACAGGCCGCGCTTGCGGCCTTCGCTGATCAGGCCCGGCAGGAGGTATTCCGTGCCGCCGAAACCGGATTTGGCCGCGAACACGTCGTCGCGATCTTCGCCGAATTTCACCTCGTCCTTGCAGCAGGCGTGGTCGGAGACCACCCAGTCGATGTTCCCGGCGAGCAGGTGTTCCCACAGGGCCTCGACATCTTCACGCGGACGGATGGGCGGGTTGACCTTGGCGCCCAATCCGTTGGCGTTGTCGATGTCGGTGAGCAAGTGCCCGATGGTGACCTCGCGGCGGAAGTTCACGTGCGGGAAGGCGTCGGCCATCTTCATGGCCGCCTTCATCGCCTTCGCCGAACTCAGGTGCAGCAGGTTGATGTTCGGCAGGCCGGTCTCATCGGCGAGGAAGGACGCGATCGTCACGGCCAGACCCTCGGAGTGCTGAGGACGGGAAGCGCTGTAGGCGGCGAGGCCGGTGAGTGTGCCTTCCTGTTCCACCAGCTTGGTGTAGGCACTCATGATCTCGGCGGTTTCGCAGTGCAGAGACAGCGAGATGTGCGGGGCGAGTTCGGGGAACTGCTCGCGGGCTTTCTGGACTCCGCGCATGACGAACTCGAAGTGCGCGATGTCGTAGCGTTCGTCCTCGGGAATCATCAGGAAGTCGCTCTGCGATGTGGAGCGCCCGTGCAGACCGTGGCTGCCGTAGAACATGAAGATCTTGAAGGACGTGACGCCCTGGTCCGACGCGAGCGCGGGGATCTCGCCGATGTGCTGCTTGGACATCGGGGCGAGATGGAATGCGTAATCGATGTAGCTGCGACCGGCGGACGCGTCGAGGACCTCGGGGAAGAAGTCGGCGTAGGCCCCACCCTTGTTCAGGTAGTACTGGCCGGTGCGCATGTACGTCAGGGCGGTGGTGACGCCGCCTTGAGCGCTCGCGCGGGATTCGGTGTGGGTGTCCTCGGACAGCGGGTTGTAGATGCCCCAGTGCTGGTGGGCATCGACGACGCCGGGAAACACCAACTTGTTCGTGGCGTCCACGATTTCGGCGTCTTCGGCCCGGAGGTCGGAGCCGATGGCGGCGATCGTGCCGTCGACGACGAGGACGTCGGCGATCTCGCCTTCCGCGGACGCGGTGTCCTCGGTGCGTACGACGGTGCCGTTCTTGATCAGGTAGGTGGTCATGTCTTCTCCTGGCGAGTATCTGGACAGGTGATGCGTCTTCACGCGGCTACGGTGCTGCTCACGTGTTCGGCGGCGAGAAATGCCAGACCGAGTGCGGTGATCAGGCCGTTGCCGGCGAGGTAGCCGCCGGCTCCGTGGCCGGAGATTCCGACGGCTGCGCCGCCGGATGCGTACAGGCCGGGAATCGGGACTCCGCGAGCGAGTACGCGGGCGTGTTCGTCGACGACGAGTCCACCCTGGGTATGGAACAGTGCCGGTGTGACGGCGATCGCGATGTACGGCGCGGTCAGGGGATGCCGGATATCGGTGCGGCCTTGCCGATCGGGCTCGAATCCGGTCGCGGCGCGGTGGGCGGCGGTGAGCTCGTCCTCCAGCGCCGGCAGGGGAACACCGATGGTCTCGGCGAGGTCGGTGGCCGTGGCGGCTCGCACGAGCGATCCGCTCTCGGCGACCGTGCGGAAATCGTCGAACACCGAGCACAGTTCTTCGATGTGCTCGTCGATGATGATCCAGCCGGCAGATCCGGGCCGGGCGGCAAGCAGAGTTGCGAATTCCGAGTAACCGGTGGTCTCGGGGGCGAATCGCCGGCCGGTGCTGTCGACGACGATACCGCCGTGGACGACGGTCGCCCAGCCGACGAGCGTCTGGCTGCGAGACGAGAGTGCAGCATGGCCCTGGTAGGCGTCGAGGAAACCCGTGTCGGCTCCGAGTCGCTCACCGATGCGGAGCGCGTCACCGCGGCTGAACCGGCCGCCGTGGTAGTGGGCATTCGCGATCTCGGGCATGTGGGTCCGGACCAGGTCGCGGTCGGCGCCGAAGCCGTTCGTCGCCAGAAGGACGGCCCCGGTCGTGAGCTGCTCGGTGTTTCCGTCGGGGGTAGCGATCTCGACCCCGGTTACGCGGCCGTCGATGGTGAGGACCTCGCGGAGACTCATCGGGACGATCAGTTCGATCCGGGGATGTGCCTGGGCGCGTTGCACCAGGTGACGGAGCAGGTGGGAGCCGTGGCGGCCGGGAATGCTGTGGCAGCGGTCGGCTGTGTGTCCCGGGTATCGGAAGTCGGTGACCAGTTCGAGGTCGAGTCCTTGACTGTCGGCCAACCAGGTGACCAGCGTGCCGCTGGCATCGGTCAGCGCCCGAGCCACCCGCTGGTCTGCCGTCCCTGCGGTTTTGCGGGTGATGTCGTCGAGGAAACGTCGGGGACTGTCTCGGACGCCTGCTGCGCGCTGCCAGCGCGTGCCGGCAGCAGGGATCATCGCCGTGCACATCGAGGTGTTGTTGCCGCGCTGGAAGTGCTCGTCGGCGTCGATCACCAGAACGTTCACGCCCGATTCCGCGGCGCGCAGGGCCGCGACGAGTCCGCCGCCCGCGCCGGCAACGACGAGGTCGAATTCCGGATCGGTCACACCGCCTCCTCATATTGTTCCGCTCAGAGAAACGAAAGAAAGTGATCTCCTGCACTATGCGCCCCCTCGAAACAATACGCAAGTGCCAATTTTGGGAATCATCCCTGATGAACGGACAGTCACCCCGATGAGTGGGTCTGGACAATTGTTTCGCCAGGCGGTACAAAGTGTCCATGGCCTTGAACGGTCGTATCGCTCCTGCAGCATGTCCAGCAGACCTGTCAACGTGTTCACCACCTGAACCGACCGGGGAACGGAGCCATAATGGAGTCCTCAACTGGCGGCACCACCTCTGCCGCACGAGCCGCGGAAGTGCTGCTCGAGTTCGGTCGCCGATCGAGCGCGCTCGGCGTATCGGAGATCGCCCGCTCCACCGGGATCTCCAAAGCGGTCACGCACCGCATCCTCACGACCTTCGTCGAATGCGGACTGCTGCTCTACGAACCCTCGACGCGCCGTTACCTGCTCGGCCCCGCCGCCGCCACACTCGGCGCTCGTGCACTGGACGTTTCCCCCCTCCGCCGCGCCGCCCGTAGCGCCTTGGAAGACCTCCAACGCGCCACCGGCGAGACCGCGACGGTGACCGGCCGGTTGCCGGGCGGACGCGTCTACCTCGACCAGGTCGAAAGCACCCAGGAAATCAAGATGACCGTCGAACTCGGACGTCGCTTCGAGCTGTACAGCGGGTCGTCGGGTCGCATCATCCTCGCGTACCTGTCGGAGTCCGAGCAGGAGGATGTGCTGTCCCGGCAATTGACGCGCCTGACCGCGAAGACCGTCATCGATCCGGTCGCGTTACGCGCAGTGCTGCACGAGGCGCGTGAACGCGGCGTGTGCCGCTCGACCGGTGAGCGGCAGGAAGGCGCGGCGTCGATCGCCGCACCCGTCTTCGGAGCCGACGGCACGGTGGTCGGCTCCCTGTCGGTCTGTGGACCGAGTTACCGCATGACCGACGAAGCGTTCGACCGATACGAGGATGCACTCGTCGAAGCGGCGCAGAGGGTTTCCCGCGCGCTCGGGTACCGGCAAGTCCACGCTCCGGTGGGAGAGCCCGTATGACACCCCGCAGTTGGCTGTACGTCCCGGGACATCGCGCAGACCGCATCGACAAGGCGCTCGGTAGTGCCGCCGACGCCGTCGTCATCGACCTCGAGGACGCGGTACCGGTCGAGGCGAAGAAACACGCGCTCGCCAATGCGGTGGCCGCCGTGCGCGATGCACCCGCTGATCGCATTGTCTGGTTGCGGCTCAACGCCATCGGATCGCACTGGCTGGACGAGGAGATCGCGGCGTTGTCGCGCGCCGATCGGGCGCCGGCCGGTGTTCGCCTGCCCAAGGCCGACGACCCGGACGCGGTGGCGGCGACGGCGGACCGGCTCGGTTGTCCGGTACATGCGATCGTCGAATCCGCTGCGGGCCTGCTCGCCGCCCCGCAGATCGCGCGATCCCACACCCGGGTGACCGGAATCGCGCTCGGTGAAGCCGATCTCGCAGCCGACCTTCGTGCCGGGCACGAGGGACTCGCCTGGGCGCGTGGTTGGATCGTCGCAGCGGCCCGCGCCGCCGGCCTGACATCGCCCGTTCAAAGTGTCTGGACCGCGGTAGGAGATCTCGAAGGGCTGGCGGAATCGTCCCGAACCGGCCGTGTCCAAGGTTTCTTCGGACGCTCCGTCATCCATCCGAATCAGATCGACATTGTCAACGAGGCCTACACGCCCTCCGCCGAAGAGCGGGAGTGGGCGCAGCGAATCGTCGACGACGCGTCCGCGTCGTCGGCAGCGGGGGAGTCCGCGGTTCTCGACGAGAACGGCAGATTCATCGATCCGGCGGTCGTTGCGAACGCTCGCGTCGTTCTCGACCGAGCTCAGGCCATCACAGCACGAGGAGTCACATCATGACCGAACACACCATCGCCGGTCCCGACGCACTGCTGAATGCGGTCGTCGATACCGACGTCGACATCGTCGAGCTCGGGCACCCCCACACGACCGGTATGCCCTGCTCGCCGAACCATCCCGGATTCCGGATGACGCTGATCCGTCGGCACGGCGACATGGTCCGGCCCGACGGTGGATCGGCATCCAACGAGATCATCGTGACCGGTGGACACGTCGGCACCCATGTCGACGCGCTCTCCCACGTCAGCCACGAAGGAAAGCTGCACGGGGGTATCGACGCCGAGGAAGCGCAGCGTGGTGGGAAGTTCTCGCAGCTGGGCGCCGAATCCATCCCCTTCATGCTTCGTCGCGGACTGCTGCTGGACGTGGCCCGGGTCCGCGGTGTCGATTCGCTCGAAGCAGGGCAGGCGGTCACCGAACAGGACCTGCGCGATGCGGCCGACGCCGCGGGGGTGACGCCGCGACGCGGTGATGTCGTGTTGATCCGTACCGGGTGGGCCCGGCACTTCGACGATCCGCAGCGTTATCTCGGCCAGCAGGACGGCGTCCCCGGTGCCGATGTGGGTGCGGGGCGGTGGCTCGCGGCCGGCGGCATCGCAGCCGCAGGCGCCGACACGACCGCCTTCGAACACATCCCCCCGGGCAAGGGACACAGCGTTCTTCCGGTTCATCGAGTGCTGCTTGTGGAGAACGGAATTCACATCATCGAGCATCTGAACCTCGAAGACGCCAGCGCGCGTGGCCTGACCGAATTCACGTTCGTCATGGCACCGTTGCGCATCACCGGCGGCACCGGATCGCCGGTCCGTCCCGTCGCGGTGGTGGCCTCGTGACCGGCACCGAGACCCGACACGACCTGACCGGAACGGTCGTGGGTCGGCTCGCCGCCCTCGCCGCCGACATCCGCACCACGGGACTGTCCGCAGAACTGCGGAAGGACGTCGCGCGGCGGGTACTCGATCTGCTCGGGAACTCCCTCGCGGCGCAGGACCAGCCCTCGGCTCGTGCCGTCACCGAGGTGGCACGCAACTGGGCCGGTGCGGCCGCGGCCACCGGCATCGGCACCGGAGAACGTTTTCCGGCCGCCACCGCCGCGCTGGTGAACGGCACACTCGCCCATTCGATGGACTCCGACGACACCCACCTCCCGTCGGTGTTGCATCCGTCCGCCTCGGTGATCCCGGCGGCGCTCGCCGTGGGTGAAGCGGTAGGAGCCTCCGGCGCAGCCGTCCTCGACGCTGCGGGCGTGGGCATCGAAATCGTGGTCCGTCTCGGGATGGGCGGCTACGACGAAGAACTCGGCAACTCCGAGTTCTTCGAACGTGGCCTGCACGCGACATCCATCTGCGGTGCCGTCGGTTCGGCTGCTGCCGCAGCGATGCTGTACGGCCTCGACGCCGAAGGTATCGCAGACGCCATGGGCATCGCCGCGAGCTTCGGCGCCGGATTGCTCGAAGCCAACCGCACCGGTGGCACGGTCAAGCGCGCGCACTGCGGATGGGCGGCACACTCCGGGGTCACCTCGGCAGAATTTGCTCGCGCCGGCCTCACCGGACCGCCCACCGTTATCGAAGGGCGTTTCGGTTTCCTGCACGCCTTCTGCGGCGATCGAGCCGACACCGCGAAGGTCCTGGATGGACTGGGCGAACGCTGGGAACTGCCGGGCATCTTCTTCAAGCCGTATCCGTGCAACCACTTCACCCACGCCGGGATCGACGCTGCACGCACGCTCGTCCGCCAGGGGCTCGACCCCGCCCACATCGCGGAGA
This sequence comes from Rhodococcus sp. R1101, assembly GCF_000278445.1. Classification (NCBI taxonomy): domain Bacteria; kingdom Bacillati; phylum Actinomycetota; class Actinomycetes; order Mycobacteriales; family Nocardiaceae; genus Rhodococcus; species Rhodococcus sp. R1101. The sequence continues at coordinate 2,031 of NZ_AJVB01000108.1, read as the reverse complement.
TCGAACTCGGTGTTCCGAAACCGGTCCTGCGCACCATCGCCGAACCTCCCGCCTCGAAAGCGGCCCCCGAATCCGGATATCATGCAGCGTTCTCGGGTCCGTTCACCGTCGCACGAGCGCTGCTCGGCGGATCGGGACTCGGAGTGGGACATGCCGATTTCACCGACGAGGCCGCGAAGAATCCGCGCACGCTCGAACTCGCGGGTCTGGTCACCAGCCGCAGCGACGACCGGTGCGACGAGATCTACCCCTATCAGTTCCCGGCAGTGCTGCGGGTACGCACTCGCGATGGTGTCTGGCACGAGGCTCGGGTCGACCACAATCGTGGTGGTCCGGCGAATCCGCTTTCCGACGAGGAACTCACGATGAAGTTCGATCTCAATGTCGAGAACAGGCTGTCGCCGGAGCGTGCGGCAGCGGTGGTCCGAGCTGCACTGGGGTTGCACACCGCAGATTCCCTGGAGGCCCTGATGGTAACCGTGCGCGGCTGATCGGGAACCGGGGCGTATCACTGCCTCGACGGGGTCTCTGCCCCCTCCGATGGCGGCTCACCGCGTGATGTGTAGCGGCGGTCTCCGGGTATGCCAGTCCGTTGTGCTCTGAAAGTCTTCACCGATCTCGAAGAGTAGCAATTCGTGGTGGGCGGCCGCCGTCAGTTGCGCCCCGATCGGCATCCCCGAACGAGGATGGAATCCGACCGGGAGTGCGAGCGTGGGTCCGTCGTGGAGGGACCAGGGATAACTGAACTGTCCGAGTCGGCGTGAGCGTGCAATGACATCGTCGCCACCGGCGATGCGAGGCACGTCGACCGGCATGGTCGGGGTCAGTACGGCGTCGACGGTCGTGAACAGTGCACGGAGTCCGCGACGGAACTCCGCGGCGCCGGCTATCGCTGCTGTTCTCTCGGAGTCCGAGATGGACAGACCCAAGGACACGCGTGCGAGGGTGTCGGGATGGAACAGTTCGGGTGAGGAGTGCATTCGGTTACGGTGCAGCGCAGCAAGATCCGAATACAACAACGTGTACACGATGTCCTGTGCGCGAGCAGCACCGGGGACGGTGACCGGTATTGTCTCGTACCCCAGTTCTTCGAGTTGTCGTGCCGCCGCTCGGACTGCGTCGCTGATGGCAGCGTCGACGTCGTCGGTGATGAACACCGACGGCAGCCCTATCCGTCGAGTGGGGTGAGGCGACGGGGCCGGGGCGACACGCAGTACATCGAAGAGGCGGGCAACCTCGGTCACCGACCGTGCCATCGGACCGACGGTGTCGAAGGCGTCGCTGACCGGGAAGACTCCGGCATTGCTGATCGATCCCCAGGTCGGTCGCAGGCCTGTGATACCGCATGCCGATGCGGGTAGACGGACGGATCCCCCGGTGTCGGTGCCGAGGGAGGCATCCACCAGTCCTGCAGCGACTGCGACACCGGAGCCCCCGCTCGAACCGCCGGGGACGCGTGTGGGGTCCCAGGGGTTGCGAACGGGGCCCGCGGCGGAGTTCTGGGAGGTGACTCCCACCGCGAACTCGGCCATGTTGAGTTTCGCGGTGATCTGCGCGCCCGCAGCGAGCAACCTGCCGACGACGTCCGCGTGGGCGGACGCGATGCGGTCGGCGAAGAAACGGGATGTGCAGGTGGTGGGGACGCCGGCGACGTCGATGTTGTCCTTGACACCGATTCGCATACCCGCCAGTGGCCCGTCGGTTGCGGCACCGCTCGCGGGATCGATCCAGGTGACGACGCTGCTCAATGTTTCGTCGAGAACACGAGCGGTCGGGCCGCCGCCGATAGCGGCGGCCCGACCTGTGGTGCCGCTCAGGATGGGCTCCCTGCGCGCAGTGCCGCGGTGGCGTCCTCGTCCACGGTCCACGAGTCGGTGTCGACGACGACCCCGTAGTCGCGCCGAGCGTCCTCCGCGGTGAGGTATTCGTCCCAGACGTCGCTGAGGACCTGGAAGGGATCACGGAGGAACGGATTGCCGAATCCACCGCCGGAAGGCAGCTTGATCTCCAAGGTTTCGCCCTCCCGGATGG
>NZ_AJVB01000107.1:0-10037 GCF_000278445.1 Rhodococcus sp. R1101 | reverse complement strand
AGAAGAAGCTCACCAACATGCGCTCTTCGACGGCCGATGTGATGGAGACCCTCGCCAAGCCGATCGAGCTGACCCTCGAGGCGGCGCTCGAATTCTGTGCCGCAGACGAGTGCGTCGAGGTCACCCCGGAGGACGTGCGCGTGCGGAAGCTGCACCTGTCACAGACCGACCGTGCGCGTGCGCGGTCGCGGGAGAAGGCCCGTAACAAGTAGTCCAGGTGTGGGTGGCCCCGGCGAGCGCATGCTGGCCGGGGCCACCCATGTACCACCTGCCTCACGGAAGGAGCCCGAGTGTCGCGTACGCGCGCTCGTCGCCGACTGATCGGGGCGACGGCCGGCACGGCCGTGGCTGTGCTGGTCCTGACCGCCTGCACCGCCGACCCGCCCCCGCCGATCGAACAGGCGGAGCCGACCACGACTCCCGCTCCCGCGCCGCAGCGCAGCACGGTGGTGGTCGCGATCGACGAGGTCGGCTCGGGCTTCAATCCGCATCTGCTCGCCGATCAGTCGCCGGTTGCCAACGCGGTCGCCGAACTCGTGCTCCCCAGCGCCTTCCGGGCCGTTCCCGATCCGCAGAACCCCGCGGTCACGCTGCTGGCTCCCGACGACTCGCTGCTCCTGTCCGCCGAGGTCACCGACGAGGCGCCGTTCACGATCACCTACCGCCTTCGCGACGAGGCCCAGTGGTCGGACGGTGCACCGATCGCCGCCGAGGACTTCCGGTATCTGTGGCAGCAGATGGTCACCCAGCCCGGCGTGGTCGATCCCGCCGGTTACCGGCTCATCGACGACATCCGGTCGTCGGGTGGAGGCAAGACGGTCACCGTCACGCTGCGCGAGCCGTATCCCGCCTGGCGCGAACTGTTCACCGATCTGCTGCCCGCACACCTGGTGAAGGACACGCCGGGTGGTTTCTCCACGGGGCTGTCCGAGACGATCCCCGTGTCCGGTGGGCGGTTCCACGTCGACAACGTCGATCGCGGGCGCGCCGAGGTCCTGCTCGAACGCAACGACCGGTTCTGGGGCACCCCGGCCGGACCGGACGAACTGCTGATGCGCCGCGCCGGCACCGATGCCCAGGTGACCGAATCCGTGCGCAGCGACGACGCGCAGGTGGTCCAGAGTGCGGGCGGAGTCGCGCTGGAAGCGCAGCTCGCCGCCGTGCCGGGCGTGCGCACCGGCGTCCAGCTGCAGCCGCGCACACTCGACCTGATCCTCAACACCCGCACCGCCGAACTCTCCGATCCGCGGGTCCGGCGAGGCGTGCTCGGCCTGCTCGATCCGGACCTGCTCGGGCTCGTCGCCACCGGTGACAGCACCGAGATCGTGCGCGCCCGTGCCCAGGTGCTCGCGCCGTCCGATCCGGGATACGCCGACACGATGCCGCCGCGACCGTCCCGGGAGGAGGCCCTCGGCCGTCTCGCCGAGGCCGGATATCTGCCGATCCCACCCGTCGATCCGCCGGCACCCGCAGACCCGGCCGCGCCCGGGACCACGACGTCCGCATCACCGGCGAGCGGGACTCCCGAGCCGGGGAGTGCGGGCGCTGCGACGTTGCCCGAGGGCACCCTGGCCCGGGACGGAGAACCGTTGACGCTGGTGCTGGGCGTGCCGGAGGGAGACGAGACCGCGCGGGCCGTCGCACGCACCGCCGTCGACCTGTGGCGCGGTGCCGGGATCGACGCGTCGATCGACGAGCTGTCCCCGGACGAGCTGTACGGCGAGGCCCTCGTCGAGGGCGGCGTGCACGCGATCGTCGGCTGGATGCGTGCCGGAGGCGATCCCGCCACGGCCGCGCTGTCCCGGTTCGGATGCGTACCGGTGGCCGCGGCGCCCACCGCGGCGGGGGAGGACCTCCCGCCCACGCCCGTACCCGCCGCCCAGGAGACGACACGGCCGTCGGACGGAACACCGCCGCGCCCCACGACCACCACACTCGACGAGGACGACGTGGAGGAACGCGAGGACGCCGTCGCAGCGCAGCTCGAGGCGCCGAGCAACCTCTCGGGCGCCTGCGACCCCGGGCTCGAACCGGACCTGCTGGCGGCTCTGCACGGCGCCGCCGATCCGGCGGACGTCGTCGCCGCCGCACAGCCGAGGCTGTGGGATCTCGCGGTGAACCTGCCGATCCTGCAGGACAGGACCGTCGTCGCAGCCGGTCCGGGTGTCGAGAACGTCTCGCTGACAGCCGCTGTCGCCACCGGTATTCTCGGCGACGCCCATCTGTGGGGAAGGACCACACCGTGATCGACACTCCGGGGGCCGTCCCCAACGTTGCGGATCGCCGGCTTCTGCTCGTCCACGCCCATCCCGACGACGAAACGCTCACCACCGGCGGCACCATCGCCCGATACGTCGCCGAAGGCGCCGAGGTCACTGTCGTGACCTGCACACTCGGTGAGGAAGGTGAAGTGATCGGCGACGAGTGGGCCCAGCTCACCGCGGATCGTGCCGATCAGCTCGGCGGCTATCGCATCCTCGAACTCACGCGGGCGCTCGGGGCCCTCGGCGTCGACCGCCCCCGCTTCCTGGGCGGTGCCGGGCACTGGCGCGACTCGGGGATGGCAGGCACCCCCTCCGCCGACAACCCCCGCGCCTGGGTCGATGCCGATCGCGACGAGGCGGTCGAGGCGCTCGTCGCCGCGATCCGGGAAACGCGTCCCCATGTGGTCGTCACCTACGACCCCTACGGCGGCTACGGCCATCCCGACCACATCGCGGTGCACGAGCGGGTGACCGCGGCCGTCGAGGCGGCGGGAACCGAGGACTATCCGTCCGCCGGCGCGGCCTGGACTCCCGCGAAGGTGTACTGGACCGTCACCGAACGGTCCGCACTCGAACGTGGCGTCGCGGCGATGGGATCGCTGCCCGAAGGATGGCGCCGACCCGAGCCGGGCGAACTGCCGAGCGTGCCCGACGACGAGGTCACCACCGTCGTCGACGTCCGGTCGGTTCTCGACGCGAAGCGAACCGCGATGGCGGCGCACGCGACCCAGGTGCTGGTCGCGCCGGACGGTGAGCAGTTCGTGCTCTCCAACCTCGTCGCCCAGCCCGTCCTCGACCACGAGTACTTCGTGCTCGTTCGCGGTCGGCTCGGTCTCACCGACCCGACGGGACGAGAAGACGACCTCTTCTCCGGCATCGGCTAGTGTGATCCGAGTCATCGATAAGATCGACAGTGTCCCGGGTCACTCGTCCTGGCGTCGCGCAGACACACACCGTGCAGGGGGTTGTCGATGTACAACTGGTCCGTCCAGAACCAGATCGTCGCGTTCGTGGACTCGCTGAGGCCCTACGCCGACGAGATCCGAGCCGACTACTGGCACGCGTTGTACGCTTTCGCCGACCAGCAGAGCGCCCTGCTCACCATGCTCGGATACCCGCCGGTTCCCTGACGTCCCGTGGGTGAGCGGCGGGCGGTTCCGCAGACCCCGGTTGCGTCGGCGCTCGTCCGGTAGCGCACCATCGAAGCATGACGGTCGATCCAGCAACCGCTGCTCCCCTCGAGTCACCGGCGGACGTCCGGCCACGCCGGGGCCTCGTCGCGTTGCTCGTGCTCGACGGTGCGCTGTGCGCCCTGTTGTCGGTCTTCTACCTGGGCCTGTACATCGCCGGGATGCCCTTCCCGATCACCATCCTGCTGGCCGGACTCGCGAACCTGCTCCTGGTGGTGGCCGTCCGCGCCGAGACCGGCTCCCTGCGCAGCGCGACCCTGCCGCTGGTCGCGTGGGCCGTCGTCTTCCTCGTCTGTCTGGCGGGAGGGCCGGGCGGCGATCAACTCGCGCTCGGCGATTGGCGGACCCTGCTGCTGCCGGTGGCGGCGCTCGCCCCGGCCGGCGGCTACCTGTTCTCGGCGCGCATCAAGGAGATCACTCGGGCGGTGGGAGCGGCTCGCGCGGTAGGAGCGACGCAGCCCGAGCCGCGTCCCTGAGTACGTCGGTCACCATCTTCTGCGTCAGCCGGCCGGTGAAGGTGTTCTGCTGGCTGACGTGATAGCAACCGAACAGATGCAACGGGTGCTCGCGCGCCTCGGTCGGAGACAGCAGCGCGTGCGCGCCGTGCCCGAACTTCGGGCGGGGAACGGGAATCGTCCACCCCGCGGCCGACAGGACGGGCAGTAGCGCCTGCCATCCGAAACCGCCGAGGACGACGACCGAGCGCAGCGTGGGGGAGAGCAGGTCGAGTTCCTGTTCCAGCCAGTGCCGGCAGGTGTCGCGTTCGACGACGGTGGGGCGATTCGCCGGCGGTGCGCAGTGCACCGGGGACGTGATGCGCGTGCCGAACAGTTCGAGGCCGTCGCCGATGTGCGTCGCGGTCGGCTGCGACGCCAGACCCGCGTCGTACAGGGCCGCGTACAGCACATCGCCCGACCGGTCGCCGGTGAACATCCGTCCCGTGCGGTTCCCGCCGTGCGCGGCGGGCGCAAGCCCGACGATCAGCAGGGACGCATCGGCAGGACCGAAACCCGGAACGGGCCGGCCCCAGTACTCCTCGTCGCGGAAGGCCGCTCGTTTCTCCCGCGCGACCTGCTCGCGCCATGCGACCAGCCGCGGACACGCACGGCAGTCGACGAGCACATCGTCGAGTTCGGCCAGCGTCGCAGGAGGGGTGCCGTGCAGGGGTCCCCGTCCCGAGGGAGGGATCATGTCTTCATCCATGCTTCTCCCATACCCGGTGTGACCTCCTGAACCAGAGCCCACGCCTCGTCCATCGGGATGTCGATCACCTCGTAACGGCCCGCGCCCGCCGGGGTCGCCGCGACGACGGTCGCGAGGCCGGCCCGTCGCTGGAAGAATGTCTGCCTCACCGTCCATCCGATCACACCCTTCGCATCGAGGCAGATGCGTTGCCGGTCGATCGAGCCGCTGCGGGCCACGAGATGCCCGTCGACGACGGTGTGACCGAGACCCCGGTAGCGGTCCTGCGCCAGCGCGCACGCCCCCGCGACCAGCAGCACGATCACCGTGACGATCACCGGCAGGGACACGTGCCGCCCGGTGACGGTGAGGGCGACGAGCCCCGCGATCACCACGACACCCACCGGCCACAACGTCCGCGTGTAGCGGCGACGACGGGCACGGGGACCGTGGCTGCGCAGCGGCGCATCGAGCGGTAACCGCTCGGTGAGCACCTCGGCCGCGACCCGCCGGACCTCCCCGTCGGGCGCCGGCGGCAGGACCAGTGACGAACCACCCTGCTGCGCCGTCCTGCCCGTCATGACGGCGTCGAGCCGCGCGGCGCCGACCAGTCGCAGTGCCAGCGGTTCGTGCAGTGCGACACCGCGCAGCCGCGCCCGGTCGAGAGTGGTGTGACGGGTCGTGAGCAGGCCGTGCGCGATGCGCAGGACCCGGTCGTCGTCGGTCACCCGCAGATCGCCGTAGACCATCAGGTAGCGCACGCACGCCGCCGGACTGGCGACGAGCACGACCACCAGGACGAGGATCACCAGTGCGACCAGCAGTCCCAGATCCTCCGCGGCCTCGACCGCGCGGCGGACGACCTGCGACTCGGCGATCCACCGGCCGAGCCCGAACTGGAAGGCGGCACCGGCGATCGCCGCGACGGCGAGCAATCCCGTCGTGGAGAAGGGGGCGTAGCGCACCCAACCCGGATCGAAGCGCGCCAGCTGCCGCTCGGTGGGGGGCCCGGACGTCGGTGCCGGCTCGGACGGTTCGGCGCCCCGCTCCCCGCCGGTCAGGAGAACGGCACGCAGCTCGGGGACGGCGGCGATCGGGAGGCCGTCGAGTTCGAACCGGGTGCGGTCGGCTCCTCCGCCCTGCCCGGTACCGATCTTCACGACGGCCAGGCCGAGGACGCGGTGCAGGAGACGTTGTTCGACGTCCACCGAGCGGATGCGGCTGCGGGGGATCGACAACTCGCGTCGCTGCAGCAGTCCGCGTCGGAGCTCGATGTGAACGGGCCCGACGCGGTAGGTGGTGGTGAACCAGCGCAACAGCCCGACCAGCACCAGCACGCCTGTCGCTACGAGTCCCCACCCGGGATTTCCGCTGGTGGTGCCGATGACGAACGATCCGGCGAGGACGGGCAGCAGGCGCAGGATCTCCTCGATCGGATGGATCAGCAACATCCTGCGGTCCAGGCGCGACCACGGCACCTGCTCGTCCGTCTCGGCCGCGGGCACGGCGGTGTCGTTCATGTCGCGTCCGTCCGGTAGCGGGCTGCGAGCGCGGTCAGGTGGGCGACGGTCTCGTCGGCGACACGGCTGTCGAGCCCGACGATCTCCACCGCACCCGCCGCGGACGCGGTGGTGACGGTGACGGTGGTCAGATCGAGCCAGCGGTCGAGCGGGCCCCGTTCGGTGTCGACGGTCTGGATCCGGGAGATCGGCGCGATGCGGTGTTCCTGTGTCCACCAGCCCGACCGCGTGTAGACCGCCGTGTCGTCCATCTCCCAGCGATGGACACGGAAACGCCAGGCCGGCACCACCGCGACGTGCAGTCCGCCGAGGACGACCGTCGCGGCTGCCGCGGCGATGTGCCACCCGGCTCCTCCGGGTGCGACGATCACCCACACGACCTGCGCGACGACGAGCGGAATCCACATCAGTGCCGCGCTCACGGCCCAGAGCACACGCGCCTTCGGGCTCGGCCGCCACGAGGGTTCCCGCATGACCACACTCGCCTCCGGCCGCGCCCCGCCGACCGCCACCTCGTCGTCCTCCACCCATGCCTCCTGCTCCACCGGGACCGGTGTCCGGTTCCACGCTAGGCTGGGATTCGTAGAACCCGGCCGGACTCGCCCGATCCGACGAGTGCGGATCGCCCGTTCAGAAGAGGAGATCGCCATGACAGAGTCGAATGCGCTCGGCATCGAGATCCAGTCCGACAACGATTCCGAGGCCGACCGGCTCGAGCAGGCCACTCCCGTCTACGACGATCCTGCCGACGATCTGCCCTCGGACGTGCCGCTGGAGGCCGACCCCGCCGACACCTACGAGCAGAACCGCGAAGTCCCCGCGGACGACGACTACCCGCACGAATAGACCCCGAGGTGGCATGGGGGTGCACGCAGGCGCATGATCGGGCGCATGACCGATTCCGCAGACGACATCCCGCAGTCCGCGATGCTCCCGACCCCCACCGTGCGTCCCGGTGCCGCGTCCCGCTCCACGGTGACACCGTCGGGAATGCGTCGTGCGCTGCGCCGGGCACGCGACGGGGTCGCTCTGAACGTCGACGAAGCGGCGGTCCTGCTGCAGGCGCGGGGCGCCGATCTCGAGGATCTCTGCGCGTCGGCGGCGCGGGTGCGCGACGCCGGGCTGCTCGCCCAGGGACGTCCCGGCTCGGTCACCTATTCGCGGAAGGTGTTCGTGCCCATCACCCGGTTGTGCCGGGATCGATGCCATTACTGCACCTTCGTCACGGTCCCCGGCAAGCTCCGCGCCGAGGGGCGCGGCATGTACCTCGAACCCGACGAGATCCTCGAGATCGCCCGTCAAGGAGCCGAACTGGGGTGCAAGGAGGCCTTGTTCACGCTCGGCGACCGGCCCGAGGACCGGTGGCCCGAAGCGAAGCAGTGGCTCGACGAGCGTGGATACGACTCCACCCTCGACTACGTGCGGGCGATGGCGATCCGCGTCCTCGAGGAGACCGGCCTGCTGCCGCACCTCAACCCCGGGGTGATGAGCTGGGCCGAGATCTCCCGGTTGAAGCCGGTCGCCCCCTCGATGGGCATGATGCTCGAGACCACCTCCGAACGGTTGTTCACCGCGAAGGGGCAGTGCCACTACGGCAGCCCCGACAAGGAGCCGGCGGTGCGGCTGCGCGTGCTCACCGATGCGGGACGTCTCGCGGTGCCGTTCACCACGGGGATCCTCGTCGGGATCGGTGAGGACTTCACCGAGCGCGCCGAATCGATCCACGCGATTCGCAAGTCGCACAAAGCTTTCGGTCATATCCAGGAAGTGATCGTCCAGAACTTTCGTGCCAAGGACGACACCGCGATGCGCGAGCACGACGACGCGGAGCTCGACGAGTTCCTCGCCGCGATCGCCGTCGCGCGGCTCGTCCTCGGGCCGGGCATGCGTATCCAGGCACCGCCGAACCTCGTGTCGCCGGAGGAGTGCCGCGCGTTGCTCGGGGCGGGCGTCGACGACTGGGGCGGTGTCTCGCCCTTGACCCCCGACCACGTCAACCCCGAGCGGCCCTGGCCCGCTCTCGACACCCTCGCGCGCCTGAGCGCCGAGGCCGGCTTCGAACTCACCGAACGGATCGCCGCGCAGCCGCAGTACGTGCTCGCCGGCCAGCCGTGGATCGATCCACGCATCACCGCCCACGTACACGCCCTCGCCGACCCGGCCACGGGCCTGGCGCGCGAGGTGATCCCGTCCGGACTGCCCTGGCAGGAACCCGACGTCGACTGGGAGTCGTCGGGGCGGGTCGACCTCAACTCCGAGATCGACGTGACCGGACGCAACACCGAGCACCGGTCGGATCTGGGGAGTGCCTTCGGCGACTGGGAGACCGTCCGTGAACAGGTGCTCGAGCTCGGTGCCTCCGCGCCGGTGCGGCTCGACAGCGACGTGCTCTCGGCGCTGCGCTCGGCGGAGCGCGATCCGGGCGGCTGCTCCGACGCGGAGTACATGGCCCTCGCCGACGCCGACGGGGCCGGTCTCGAAGCGCTCGTGGCACTCGCCGACCAGTTGCGGCGCGATACCGTCGGCGACGACGTCACCTACGTCGTCAACCGGAACATCAACTTCACCAACATCTGCTACACCGGCTGCCGGTTCTGTGCGTTCGCGCAGCGCAAGGGCGACGCCGACGCGTTCACCCTCTCGGCGAGCGAAGTCGCCGACCGGGCGTGGGAGGCGCACGTCGCCGGTGCCACCGAGGTGTGCATGCAGGGCGGTATCGATCCGGAACTTCCGGTGACCGGCTACGCCGATCTGGTCCGCGCAGTCAAGGCGCGGGTGCCGTCGATGCACGTCCACGCGTTCTCGCCGATGGAGATCGTCAACGGTGTCGCGCGCAGCGGCACCTCGATCCGCGAGTGGCTCACCGAACTGCGTGCGGCCGGACTCGACACCATCCCGGGCACCGCCGCCGAGATCCTCGACGACGAGGTTCGGTGGGTGCTCACCAAGGGCAAACTCCCGACGGCCGAGTGGATCGAGGTGGTGACCACCGCACACGAGGTGGGTCTGCGCTCGAGTTCGACGATGATGTACGGGCACGTCGACCGGCCGCACCACTGGGTGGGCCATCTGAACGTGATCCGCGGGATCCAGGACCGCACAGGTGGATTCACCGAGTTCGTGTTGCTGCCCTTCGTCCACCAGTCGTCGCCGCTGTATCTGGCCGGCGCGTCGCGCCCCGGCCCGACCATGCGCGACAACCGTGCCGCGCACGCGCTCGCCCGGGTCATGCTGCACGGCCGGATCGACAACATCCAGACCAGCTGGGTCAAGCTGGGTGTCGCGGGCACGCGGGCCATGCTCGAAGGCGGGGCCAACGACCTCGGTGGCACCCTGATGGAGGAGACCATCTCGCGCATGGCCGGATCGCAGCACGGTTCGGAGAAGACCGTCGCCGAACTCGTGGCGATCGCCGAGGGTATCGGCCGGCCCGCCCGTCAGCGGACCACGGCGTACACACCCGCGGAGATCCCGTCGACCTCGCGCTGACCTCGGGTCACGACTCCGAGCGTGGTAGGGGACCCTTACTCCGAAGCGTTGCGGAGGGTCGGGGGATACTGGAGGACCGTGGGCGTCGAGAACGCCCCTTCGGCGAGGCCGCGCAGGTCGGCGGGCTGACAGAGAGGCAGGGAGAACAGCAGTGACGTACACGATTGCGGAACCGTGCGTGGACGTGTTGGACAAGGCATGCATCGAGGAATGCCCCGTCGACTGCATCTACGAGGGCGGTCGCATGCTGTACATCCACCCCGACGAGTGTGTCGACTGCGGTGCGTGCGAGCCCGTGTGCCCCGTCGAAGCGATCTTCTACGAGGACGACGTTCCGGACGAGTGGTCCGACTATGTCAAGGCCAACGTCGACTTCTTCGACGATCTCGGCT